>JAEZDB010000413.1 GCA_023429855.1 Actinomycetes bacterium | reverse complement strand
ACCTGGAACACGTCGGCACCGACGCCCGCGAGATGCTGACCGGCTTCGCCACCGCGACCGGCGAGGCGGTCGGTTGCCAGCACGCCGTGTCGTTCGAGGTGTTTCGCCCGTAGCCCGCGCCCCGGGGCCCCGGGGGGGGGGGGCCCGCGGCGCGGGAGAGAGGCCCGCGCCGGTCGAGTGATCAGAGGCTGAGACGGTATCCGACATGGAGCGTGATCGGCGTCCCCCGGAAGCCGGCCGCGTAGGAGACGTTGGTCACGTCGGTGCGGACGCGGGTCATCGCGCTGTCGTAGTCGGCATCGAGCGCGTTCTCCAGCCGCATGCTGACGCGATGCCGCCGGTCGCGGTCGAGGAACGCGTAGCCGCCGAGATTGACCACCGCGTAGTTGCCGTAGTTGACCCGGCCGACCGCAGCGAGGTTGGCCCACAGGTCGCCGACCCAGTTGAGCGCCAGGTTGCCGCCGAACCGCCCGCCGGGCGCGGTCGCGTCCAGGATCAGCTTGGCCTGGTCGCGAGGGATGTTGACCAGTTGCTCGTCGAGCCCCTGCTGCTCGGCCTCGGTGTGCGTGTAGTCGACCGTGGCGGTGAAGACCTCGCTGAGCCGTGCGGTGACGATCGCCTCGCCGCCCCAGACCTTGACCGTGCCGTCGGTGTTGACGAGGAAGCCGTCGGGGTATTCCGGCAGGTCGAAGCTGATCCCGATCAGGTCGTCGACCTCGCGGTAGAACCCGATCAGCTCGGCGTTGACGACCCGGTTGCGGTAACCGAGGCCGCCCTCGACATTGAAGCTCTGCTCGGCGACGAGGTTCGGGTTGCCCTGCTCGCAGCACGGATCGACCACGTAGAGCTCGTAGGCGGTGGGCAGCCGGAACGAGGTGCCGACCTGGCCGCGGCCGTAGAAGCCCTCGTCCGCGCCGTAACGGCCCGAGACGTTCCACACGGTCTTCGACTGGCCATCGCTCGGGCTGTTGTGGCGCAGGCCGGCGGCAAGGGTGAGGTTGCCGACATCGAGCTTCACCTGGGCGAACGGGGCAATGACGCTCTCGGTCATCGGCGCGATCAGGAACACCTCGTCGTAGCCGCTGTAGCGCTGGTAATCGACGCCGCCGACCAGCGCGACGCTGTCGCTGACGCGATACTCCCCGAGCACGTTGACGCCGAGGTCGTCGTAGCCCCACATCTCGCCGTCGTAGACGGTGAAGATGTCGCCGAGCGATCCGTCGGGGTTCACCGTCGGCCTGAGGTCGAGATAGACCGTGTCCCAGTCGTGGTAGTAGCCCTTGACGTAGAGGTCGAACGCCTCGCTGGGCGACCAGTCGAGCTTGACCGAGACGATCTCCTCGTTGCGGTCGTTCCAGTTGCGGTAGTTGTCTTCGGCCTTGATAAAGTCGACCACCGCGTCGTTGTGCTGGTAGCTGGCAGTGAAGCGAAACGCCTGCGACGGTTCGAACGCGTACCTGGCGCCGAACGCCGTCACCTTGTAGCCGCGCTTGCGGTCGATCGCGCTGGGCTGGAAATCTGCCTCGCGGAACGCCCGGAAGCCCTCGGCCTCGTCGTGCGAGGCGAAGCCGACGAAGTAATGGTCGCCGGCGCCGCCGCGGGCATAGCCGTTGATGTGGTAGCCCTCGTTGGTGTCGACGCCCGCCTCGATCGCGCCGTCAGTCTGGCCCGTGAAACCGCGGGTGATCACGTTGACGATGCCGCCGACCGCCTGGGTGCCGTAGTAGAGGCTCTGCCCGCCCTTCAGCACCTCGATCCGCTCGATCATGCTGGCGGGAATCGAATCCAGCGGCGAAGTCGAGGCGTAGAGCCGGTTGTTGATCCGCACGCCGTCGGTCAGGAACAGCACCTCGCTGGTGCGTGCACCCTGGAGCGAGACCTGGACATAGTCGAACGCGCCGCTCTTGGGCGTAAGGAACAGGCCCGGCGCCAGAAACTGGAGCGCCCCGGCGGTATCGAAGAACCCCGCCTCGTCGATCGCCGCCCCGTCGACGATATCGAGGCGCGCGCCGTATTTCTCGAGCTCTTCGGGGGTCGACTCCTCGAGCCGCTCGCCGAGCACGACGATAGCTTCGCCCTCGCCGGTTTCCTGGGCCCACGCCGCCCCCGGCGCAAGCAGTGCCGCGCCGGCCACCCCGGCCCGCAGCGCCATTCCTCCCCGTCCTCTCATGCCCCTTACCTTCGTGTCCGAAACCCCTTCGGACGACGGCGGTAGGCAGGCCCGTCGCGGAACGTCAGTTAATTACCGTAATAGCGCCGTTACGCGGGCGTTACAGCGGGCGCACCGGCGTTCTGAGGCAGGAATCGATCAGGAGACCGCGGGCGGGGCCGTGACGACACGGCAGAAAGGGAATCGCCGGTTCGACCGGCCCGACCCGGGTCAGCGACACCCGAGCCGCGCGCAAGCAAGGCGCGAACGGGCCGTTAGTCGGTCTCCGCAGGCTCTGCCAGCTGCTCCCGGCGAATGTGGCTGATCGGTACGAAGCGATCGGGCAGCAGCCGGGCGTGCGCGAGCGCCTTCTCACGTAACTCGGGGCGCGCCAGGATCAGATCGCGAAGCGAGGGCATGACGTCGCCGGCCGTCCGGTAGAAGCTGAAGCGCTCGTCCTGCAGATCCTCAAGCACGGTGTTGCGCTTCGTCTCGTCGGCGAGCACGCTCGCGAGCCGCCTTGCCGCCTCATCGCCGCGATCCGCGCAGAGTAGGGCCTGCCCTCCGGCTGTCGGCGCGTCGACAAAATGCTCGCCGACGAACACGAACTCGGCCGCACTTTCTGCAAGACGGCCAGCCTTGTGCAGGGCACAGGCGCGGTAGCTCGCGACGAGCATCCGCGCGTAGGGGGTGCCGTACACGTCGGTGGCCGGTCGCGCGATCTCGCTCGCGGCGATCGCCTCCTGCCAGCGGCCCTGCCGGGTCAGGCGGGCTTGGCGATTGATGAGGAAATTGACGACCCACGGATGCGCGTCGGGCGAGAGCTGGGCCAGCCGGTCGAACACGCGGTCCGCCTCGCCCGGCCGCCCGAGGGCGTCGTAGGCGTAGGCCTGTACGTTGAGCGCCCAGCCGTCGCCCTCCTCGATCTCGCCTGCGAACCGGCGGTCGCCGAGCCAGCTTTCCGCGACCTCGACGAGTTCCTGAAAGCGGCCGGCATAGAGCAGCGCGTTGGCATATTCCGACAGCCAGTCCCGGTCCTCAGGGTCGTCGGCCAGGCGTTCTGCCGTCCATGCGACGTAGGCGTCGCTGAGCCGGGCGAGGTTGTCCCCCGCATGCCGCTCCACCTGTGGCCAGATCGGCTCGTAATCGCGCAACGCGAGGAGGTCGATGAATCCGTACGGCGACCGCACTTGCCCGAGCAGGTCGTCGACTTGGCCAGGGTCAGGCAAGCGCGCCGCGTGCGCCAGAGCTGCGTAGGCGAGCACGGGCTGAACGTCAGCATCGAGCTGCGACTGCAAGTCCGAGGTGGCCACGTCGTAGGCAAAAGCCTCGTACTCGTGGACTAGCTCGTCACGCCGGACCACGTCCGATGCCCAGCCAAGGGTCTGGCGCGACATTTCGGCCAACGCGCCCGAGGCAGCAAGACCACGCAAGCGGGCCAAGGTCTCGCTGCCGTCCTCGAGCTGCGCAGCGAGGAACAACCCGATCCGGTCGGTGGGACCGGTCGTGCCGGCCCGGCGTTCGAGAGCCTTCAGATCGCGCAAGCCATCGGCGTAGCGCTCCTGCTCGACGGCACACTGGACCCGGGCGAACAGGAGCGGGTTCTCGAGTGCTTCGTTGACGGGGTGGCGGCGCTTCAACTCCTTTGTCAGAGGCAAGGCGATCGCGCAGGGTTTTCGCTCATCTCCGGGCTCAGGCTCGGCAAGGCGCCGCGCTATCTGCTGGTCGCTCATGCTAGCGAGGTCGGGCACTTCGGCTTCGCTCTCGGCCGAACAGAGCGGCCACGCGACGCAGGCGAGGGTCAACGCCAGTGCGCCCCTGACTGATTTCACGTCGCCCCCCAAGCGTCCCCGACCTGCCGGGTTCTGCCTCGCGCGGGCCGATTAGGCCAGTCCGAAATGCGCCCGGTAGCGCTCGAAGCAGCGCTCGCCGCACCTCAGGCGCATCAGGGCGCCCTCGGCCATCGCGGTCGCGCGGCGCGGATCTTCGGCGACGGCGGGGCGGATCGCCTCGCGGTTCCAGTCCTCCGAGTGCTTCACGTCGAGCACCGCGTGGAGCGTGAAGTAGCGCCGCTCCTTGCCGCTGAGGCCGACGCGCTTGAGACCGGCCGCGGTGCAGGCCGAACGGCCGGGCGCGGTCAGCTCGATCGCCCCGAGGGCGCCGACGCTGTGCCAGGCGTAGCGCCGGGTCGTGGCCATCGCGGTCATCGCGTTGGCCAGCGCCAGGCTTTCCCACACCGTGTCCTCGATGACCGGATCGAGCGCGAGCGTCTCGACCAGGCTGTCGAGCATCGGGCCGTGCATGCCGGCTTCCTGGCCGCGGCCCATTTCGTCCCAGTAATTGCGGGCGAGCTCGAGCTTGGGGCGCGTCGGCAGCTTGACCTGCGTCAGCGCGACGAGGTCGTCGAACCCCGCCTCGCCGGCCGCTTCCTGCTCGAGGAACCAGCGCAGCTCGTCCTTCGACGCTTCCTCGGCGAGCCACGGGAACAGCGGATCGCCCTGGCCGGGACCGTGTTCCTTGAGCGCCTCGAACCAGGCGATGAAGCCTTCGACGTCGGTCGGGGCCCCGGCGGCCTCGGCGGCGACCTCGTCGCGCAGCTCCTCGATGAAGCCGCCTTCGAGACGCAGCATCGCGGCGTCGGCGGCGATGCGCTGCTGCCAGTCGTCGGTCGGAAACTGCGGGGCGAGGCGGTCGCGGTTCCAGTGCGCGAGGCGTCGCTGGAAGGCGTCATTGAGGAACTGCGAGCGGGGCTCGCAGGCGAGCGGACGGGTGGCCATGGGAAATCCTTGGAAAAGAAAGGCGAATTGCCTGTAGCAGCGATCGGCAGCGGATTCGGTTCCGCCGCAGCCGCTCACGAGGTCGCGCCGCGCGGCCGGCTCAGCGCAGCGTGCGGAAGGTGATCGAGCGCCGGGTCGCGTCGATCGGCGCGATCGAATGCTCCCACTCCCAGCGCACTTCGCCCGAGAGGCGATAGAGCGAGCGCGGCGGCAGCTCGAGCTTGCGCCGTTCGAAGCCCCCCGCCGTGCGGCGCCGCAGGCGCATCACGCAGGGTGCGCCGAGCGACAGGCCGAGCACCTCGCCGTATTGCGGGCGGTCGCGGTGCCAGCCGATGCCCGCACCCGGGTCGTAACGGATCAACAGCGCGGCCGCGAGCGCGGCCGGGTCCAGATCGACTTGCGGCGCGAGGCCGTCGCGCAGAGCCAGCAGCCAGTCGGGCAGCGGCGGCGCCTCGCGGACCCGGCCGCGGGTGAAGTCGTAGGCCGAACCGTAGTGCGTGGTCAGGCGCTTCCCGCGCCAGGGGCCGAACTCGAACGGTGCGAGCGGCGTCGCGTCAACCCGGGCGGCGAGCTCGGCTTCGGCCTCCGGGGTCACCGCTTCGGCGACCAGCCGCAGGCCCGGCACCAGCGGCGGAGCCGCGGTAAACAATTCGCCCTGGAGCGTCATGCGAGCCTATATAGGTAGCGATGAAGCAGGCGCTCGAAACCCTCACGATCCGCACCGGCGGCACCGGCCTCTACGAGATCACCGACGCGATCGCCGAGTGGCTGGGCGGGACCGGGATCGACACCGGCGTGGCGACGCTGTTCTGCCGCCATACCAGCGCCGGGCTGCTGATCACCGAGAACGCCTCGCCGGCGGTGCAGCGCGACCTGCTGCGCTGGCTCGCCGCTACCGCGCCCGAGAGCAGCGGGTACGAGCACGACGACGAAGGCCCCGACGACATGCCGGCGCATCTCAAGGCGGTGCTTACGGGCAACAGCCTGACGGTACCGGTGTCCGGCGCCCGGCTGCAGCTCGGCACCTGGCAGGGCGTGTTCCTCGCCGAACACCGGCGCGACCCGCACCGCCGCTCGGTCGTCGTGCACGTGATCGGCGAGTAATCGCCGGGCGCGTGAAACATTGACCGGGGAGCGGCGTTCGCTGCTGCATATGCCGATCGACATCTCCACCCGCTTTTCGTTCACGCTCGAGCGCCCGGCCGACGTGCTGCTGCAGTTCGAGGCGGCGGCCATCCCAGAGCAGGACATCCTCGCGACCGAAACCACGCTCGGCGGCGGCGACGGCGTGCGCGTCGCCGCGCAGGACGACATCGGCGAGCGGATCTGGCTGCATTGCCGCGGCCGGCACGCGATCGAGCATCGGGCGACGGTCGAGGTCACCCGGCTGCTCGCCGAGCTCGCGCCGCTCGCCGCGCTCGACCCGCACGAACTGCCCGGCGAGACGGTGCAGTACCTGCTGGATTCGCGCTATTGCCCGGCCGACCGCTTCCAGCCGTTCGTCGCGGCCGAGTTCGCCGGGCTCGCCGGGGGCGCACGCGTGCTGGCGATACGCGACTGGATCGCCGGGCATTTCAGTTACGTGCCGGGCTGCAGCACTGCCCAGACCACCGCGCTCGACAGCTTCGTCGAGCGCCGCGGGATCTGCCGCGACTACGCGCACGTGCTGATCACGCTGGCGCGCGCCTCGGCGATCCCGGCGCGCTACTGCAGCGTCTACGCGCCCGGGGTCGACCCGCCCGACTTCCACGCGGTGGCCGAAGTGTTCCTGGCCGACCCGACCGTCCCTGGCGGCGGCGCCTGGCACATCGTCGACGCCACCGCGATGGCCGATCCGGCCGACACGGTGAAGATCGGCGGCGGCCGCGACGCGGCCGACGTCAGCTTCATGACGGTGTTCGGCGACGCGCAGTTCGAGGATAAGGAGGTCTCTGTCCGTAAAACGGCTTGACCTTTGACTTAACTCGTCTGTTATCGCAGTGCAGCAAGTGCGCATGTTACCGCTAACAGGGAAGGCACTGCCCGAATGACCGCCAAGGCCGACTCGCTGCTGCTGTTCGGGGCCACCGGCGACCTTTCCCAGCGCATGCTGCTGCCCTCGCTGTGCGCACTCCACGCCGACGGGCTGCTCGACCCCAGCCTGCAGGTCACCGGCACCGCGCGCTCGCCGATGGACGACCACGGGTTCCGCAACTTCGCGCGCGAGGCGGTCGAGAAGTTCCTTCCGGCCGGGCGGCGCGGCTCGATGGCCGACTTCCTCAACCGGCTGCACTACCAGCCGCTCGACGTGACCGACGCCGACAGTTTCACGGCGCTCGGGCGCAGGGTCGGCGCGCCCGACCGGCTGGCGATCTTCCTGTCGACCGGGCCGAGCCTGTTCGAGCCGACCATCCGCGGCCTCGAGCTCGCGGGCCTGGCCGGTGCGGGCGCGCGCATCGGGCTCCAGAAGCCGCTCGGCACCGACCTCGCGACCAGCTGCGAGATCAACGACGCGGTCGCCAGCGCCTTTCCCGAGAGCCGCATCTTCCGGATCGATCACTATCTCGGCAAGG
>JAEZDB010000404.1 GCA_023429855.1 Actinomycetes bacterium | reverse complement strand
TGGCGCCGTCGAACACCGGCGTCGCGCTTGCGCGCCGCGGCTACCCTCGCCTCGCGCTGCTCACGCCGCCGCTCGCGGGCGCGAGCGTTGCGCCGCACCCGCGCCTTCTCCTTCTGCCTGTCCTTCCAGTACTGCTCGGCGCGGTCCTGGGTCGGGTCGGGCAGCTGCTCTGGCAGCGGGTCGACCACCGTGTACGGACCGAGCTCGCGTACCGACGGCGGCAGCAGGCGCCCGGGCCATCCGGCGACGGCGAGCGTGACGTAGAGCGGAACCAGCGGGAACGCCACGAGCCCCCAGACGACCACCCCGAGGGCGGTGGCCTCCATGAACGCCGCGTTGATCAACCCGAGGCCGACGATCGCGGCCCCCGGCGTCCACGGCCTGATGAAGAGCGCGTTGATGAGCCGCGCGCGAGTCTCGCCGGCGTCGTCGGCGATCACATCGAACCACCCCGCGAGCGGGCCGATCGCAACCCACAGGAACACGACGGCACCAGCGCAGAGCGCGGCGCGATCGAGCACTTCATCGGCAGGCGCAACGGCCGCAGCCACCGCCGCAGCGAACCCGGTCACCGCCAGCGCGCTCAGCCAGAACCTGACCCAGCGCTTGGCGCCGAGCGGCGTGTAGGGCCACGGACGCGGCTCGGCGATCGGCCCCATGGCCGCCTGCTCGCGCTCACGGCGAGCCGCGTAGCGCGCGTCGAGACGCTCGCGAATCGGGTTCGGCCGCGCTGGGATCGTCGCGCGGTAGCGGTGCGGACCGAACGCGCGATACGACGCGGGCATCAACCCCGCCGGCCAGCCGATCGACGCCAGGGTCAGCGTCAGCACGAGGCCGATCGGCACGCCGAGCCACGGACCGGGAAAGCTGACCGGCGCGTAGGGCCCGGCGACGACAGACTCCGACATCAGGCAGCCGGCGGTGAACCACAGCGGAACCCAGGCTCGCCGCGCGGCGTTGGCGCTGTGCCGGCCACACAGCTCGAACTCCTGGCGGGGGACGACGTCCATGGCTCCTACCGCCACAGCGATCGACATGCTGAAGGCCGTACACGCACCCCAAGCCAAGCAGGCCATCGTGAGGGCGCTGAAGTCCTCTGGGCGCGGCACCGGCCCGGTGACGTCGACAGCGATCCACACCGCGATCAACCCGATGACCCATCCGACGGCTACGGCCAGCCGACGGCGATAACCGAGCGGCGTGTGCGGCCACGGCGCCCGCCGTTTGGTCAGGTCGACTGTCGACGGCATGGGCACCTGGGGCCGCACACCCTACCGGCGCCGTACCCTCGGTCGCAGTGGCGTTCACCCTCGCAGACGTCGGCGATGTCGCATCGCGGATCTGGTCCGACGTGACCGCGACGCAGGCGCCGCCGAGCGACCTCGCGATCTGGCTGACGGCGGCCGCGGCGCTGCTGATGGTCGTGCTCCCCGCGACCTGGCCGCACGCCCGCCACCTGGTGACGATCGCGCACGAGGGCGCGCACGGCGTCGCCGCGCTGCTCACCGGCCGCCGGCTGCGCGGCATCACGCTCCACACCGACACCTCGGGCAAAGCGACATCAGTGGGTCGCGGCCGCGGCCTGGGCCTGATCTTCACGACGTTCGCCGGCTACCCCGGCCCCGCGCTGCTCGGGCTTGGCGCCGCGCTGCTGCTCGGCGCGGGCCACGCGCTCGCGGCGCTGTGGCTCGGCGTCGGGCTGCTCGCGCTGCTGCTCCTGCAGATCCGCAACGTCTGGGGTGTGGTGACGGTGGTCGGCGCGGGCGCCGGCGTCTTCGCCGTCACGTGGTGGGCGAGCGAACCCGTCCAGTCGCTCGTCGCCTATGCGGCCGCATGGTTCTTGCTGATCGCTGCCCCGCGGCCCGTGCTCGAACTGCAGCGCTCACGCCGCCGCGGGCGCGCGGGCAAGTCCGACGCCGACGTCCTCGCGCGCCTCACGCCGCTCCCCGGGATCTTCTGGGTCGGGGCGTTCCTGGCGGTCACCGTCGGCGCGCTTGTCATCGGGGCTCGACAGCTGCTGCCGTAGCGCCCTCCCCGCGCGCTACCCCGGTCACATCTGCAGACCCCTCCTGCAAACCTGACCGGGCCGCTCAACTACAGCGCGCCGCCCGCAGCCGGCGGTGCATCGGTCTCGCCGCCGGCAGCCTTGCCGAACGACTCGCGCGAGATGAACTCCTCAGCGAGCAGCGGGTTGTCCTTGGCGCGCTGCACCACCTTGAGGAGGTCGTTCATCTTCGAGATCTCCTCAACCTGCTCCTTGAGGAACCACAGCGTGAACTCCTCCGACGTGAAGTCGTTGTGCTCGCGCGCGATACGCGTGAGCGCCTGAATCTGCGACGCCACGCGCTCTTCCTGCGCCAGGGCCAGCGCGACCGGCTCGACGATGTCGGCGAAATCGTTCTGCGGCGCGGCGACGCCCGGGATAACGGCCTTGGCGCCGCGGTCCATCAGGTACTGCACCATCATCATCGCGTGGTTGCGCTCTTCGAGCGCCTGCTGGTAGAAGACCGCCGCGAGTTGGGGAAGCGTCTCGTCGTCGTAGTACGTCGCGATCGCGATGTACTGCTGCTCTGCCGCGAACTCGTTCGCGACCTGTTCGGTGAGCTGGCTGATGAACTCCGGAGCGACCATGGGGCGCAGGCTATCGCTCAGCGCTGCCGGCAACTGTGCGCATCGGGCCTCTAGGCGGCTGCGCTCGCGGCCTCGCTCACTGCGCGCGCAAGCAACAGCCAAACCGCCATCGTGCTCGCGGGCGTGGCGTCGGCGTAGCCGGGCTCCGCGGCCGGGGTAAGCACCCATAGGCCACCCGAGCCGGCGTCGATCACGTCGAGGCTGACCTGCGGTTCGTCGGCCTCAGCGCCGTCTGCCAATTCCAGTCGCCAACGGACCGAGTCGGGTCCGAGCAAGGCGCGCAATTCAGTCGCGGCATAGACGCCGTCGAACAGCTCGACAGCCGCCGCGAGTTCGGAGTCGGGCAGACCGACGCCGACGCACGCGTCGAGCACGTCGATGGGAACGAGGACCGCATCGAGCGAGGGTGTGTAGGGCCTCGGTCCGAGGTCGACGAGTTCAGCGACGATTCTCGGCAGGTTCGCAAGGGCGCCTTCGAGGACGCGCGCTTGGTCGGCGCCGTGCTGCCGCACGTGCAGCGTCGCGCGGGTCGGCTCCTGATCGCGTTCAGCCATCGATCGTCACCCCGCCGAGCAGGTCGCGGAATTCGTTAAAGCGGTCGAGGAACGCCAGCGTAGGCGCCTGCGCCGAGAGGACCACGAGCGAGCGTCCTCCGAGCGGAACCGCCCAATGCTCGAGCGTCACGTCGACGCCGTCGATGATGCGGGCGAGCACCACGCGAGACGCCGGCCGCTCGTCGACCTCCGTCGCCTCTGCCTCCAGGAGCCGGGGCTGGTCGACCTCGGCAAGCAGCGCCGAGGCGTGCGAGGCGAGGACCTCGTCGAGCGTGCGCCATTCGTGCTGCGCCTGGGCGGCCGCGGAGAAGAACGGAGTGAGCGGGTCCAGGTCAGCGACGCGTTCCGCCGGAACGTACGACAGGCCGTCGGGCAGCGCCGTCCAGCCAGACGGCACGACCACGCTGACGTGCGCGAGGTCGACCGGCGCCGTCGCGCCCTCGGGGAGCGCCATCAGCGCGCCGCCGCGAAACGCTGGCGCTTATCAGGGCTGAGAATGAGCGGCTTGGTAACCAAGATCGGTCGCTCTGCCGGTCGCTGGCCTGCGATCACCGCGGCGAGCGCCACGCCGCCACTCATTTCGGCCGGCTTGTTGACGATCGGGTCTGGAACCGGGGCGGCGGGATCGCTCGGCCACTGACCTGGATTCGAGATCAGCGGGCCTGTCATCTCGGCCACCTGCACCTTCTTGCCGAGGACCACGTCGCGGACATGGCTCAGCGTGCCCTTGCCGAACGGGCGCTTCTCGAGGGCGCCGCGTCCCATCCATCTCGCCCAGCGAGTCATCGCCTTGTCGACGTCGTTCGGCGTGCGCTGGCCCGCGCCCCGCGCGAGGATCGGACCGCTGAACGCGGCGTTCTGCAGCCCGATGATCGCCGCGTAGATGCCAGGACGCTTCTTGGGGTCGATCGCCTTGGGGCCTGCGCACAGCGAGAGCAGGACTGCCACATCGCGCGTGGTGCCCTCACCGGCCGCCAGCCGCGTAAGGACCGCGCGGATCTTGAGCTCGCCCGCCTGGCTGCGGGAGCTGTGGGCCTTACGCTCGACGCCCTTGCGAACGTCGACGAGCGTGCCGACGACGTCGGCCTTCATGCGCGCCGGGACGCCCTCGGCGAGGTCGCGGACGAGCTGCTTCTCGAAGTTGTCGAGCTCGCCGCCGATCGCGCGTAGCTCGCGGGCGGTGCCGTCGATGGCCTCAGCATCGAGCGCGATACGACCGGTCATTTGGCTGCGCCGTTCAAACGGGTGAGCTCGCGCTGCACGCGGTTGTTCCAGTCATTCAGGTCCGACCGCAGCGAACTTGCGTAGGAGGTGAGCTGCTTGGCGAGTTCGTCGAGCTGCTTGGCGCGGTTGCCCAAGTGGGTCTGACGCTTCGCAGCGCGGTCGTTGGCCCGTTCGATCACCGGGCCCTCGAGCGACATGTGCGTCTTCCCCATGCGCTCGGCCAGCTGACCAAGATCGAGCGACATCTGCCGCAGCTTGGCTGCGTTGGCTTCCATCACGGCGGGATCGCCGTCCGGCTTGCGACCGGCGAACTGCTCAGCTTGCTGCTGCAGTGACCGTGACATCAGTGGCACATGAAGGACGACACACAGCACACACTAACGGTCGGCGCCGGCCGAACGCAACGCCGCGCACCGGGACGCCGGCACGATATCGGCTTCGACGAACCGGGCCTTGGCCTCCGAGACCCGTGCGGCTTGGGCGCCAGGACGTTCGCGCGCCGCGCCTACCTCAAATTCCAGGATTTCCAGGCGCTTCTTCTTCGATTAGCAGCGACTGCGCAATGCGGCGCACGCGTCCTACGCTGAAAGACCAACCAAGCCGGTCGGGATTCGGTACGGTTCCTGGCGTGCCGAGCACGGTGACCACGAAGAAGCGCTGCTGCAAGTCAGGGCCCAGGTGCAAGAAGTGCCCTGTCGTCTGGAAGCGACTCGAGAAAGAAGGCCTCGCGTCGCGCGATGGCAAGCGCACGTGGGAACCCACCGCCGGCAAGGTCCCCAAGCGGGCGATGAAGGCCGCCCGCGCTCGCTGACGCTCCAGCAAACTCACGGCACGAGGCTGGAGCGTCAGCGGGGGGATTCCCCGCTTCGATTCGAAGGGGTGCTGCGTAGGAGCTTACCCCGGGTTACGCGAGTGGCGCTTGCGCTCACGCGCCGCACCACGCGTGAACCGGTCCAGCGCAAATACGTAGGCGAAGCCCAAGCCAAGCCACAGCACTCCGAAAGTCCAGCTGCGCGGGTCTCGACTGATGGCGCCACCGGTCGCGAGCGCCAACAGGGAGACCGTCGCGAACGCGCCGATCACCGCGATCGCCACCTGGATCCGCGGGTGCTCGTCGAGCTGGACGCGGAGGGTCTCGCCGCGCGCCATCAGGCGACGAGCGCGAGGTCGAGACTGAGCGACGAGAACGCACTCAGCAGCACCCAGAGCTCACTGCTCGTGATCGGGCGCACCCAGACCGACTCGTCCGACGGGCCGTCGTCGATCACCCACAGGCCGCGGTCGCGCGCGTCGATCACGTCGAGCTCGGCGGCGTCCTCGTCGCTACCGTCGGTCGACAACGTGAGCGTCCACCGCAGGGCGCGGCCGTCGAACAGCGCGCTGAGGTCGTCGGCGGGGTACCGGCCCTCGAAGTTGCGGTGCAGTTCGCCGAGCACGTCCTCGCCGCAGCCCACGCCGGCGAACGCGTCGAGCGGCTCGTAGGGCATCGGGATCGGCGCCCGTGCCGGATCGATCGGCCGCGGGCCGATGTCGACGAACTCCGCGACGAACCGCGGGAGCTCCTCGGCCGTGCCGAGCACGAGGTGTTCGGTGCCATCGCCGGCGTCGGCGACCGTGAGCGCGAGGGC
>JAEZDB010000387.1 GCA_023429855.1 Actinomycetes bacterium | reverse complement strand
GGCCCGAGCTCGGCCAGCTCGGGGACGTCGCCGGCGTCGAGGTCGGCGCGGCGGATCGCGCGGACCCACATCGCCTGGCGCGTCCCGCGCTCGCGGATGCGGACCGGCTCGCCGTCGTCCGCGAACCGGATCACGACGCGCATCGCCCGGTCGCGCGGGTTGACCTTGCCCGGCTTCCAGGTCATGCCACCCCCCGTCATGAGGTGAATGAGGAGCAGAGACTCGCTGTCGGTATCGACGAGGAGCAGCTTGCCGCGGCGGCCGACGCCGGTGACCGTGGTGCCCTCGAGCGTGGTCGGGGGCGGGTCGAGCGAGCGGAGCGCGTTGAAGCCCACCACCGAGAGCGATTCGATGGTCCGACCGGCCATTGCGGCGCTCGCCCGACGGGCGACGATCTCGACCTCAGGCAGCTCCGGCACCGCCCCAGCGTAGGCCGCGTTACCACCGGCGTGGCGCACGCCCGCATGCAAGCGGTCTGAGCGGGTCGTTTCACCTGTGTGATGTGGCACGATACGCGCTTCATGAGCTCTGTCCCCGTACCCGTGACGCCCGGCACGCCTCCCGCCGTGGGCGGCGCCGCGGCGGTGAGCTCAGCCCCGGATGCCGTCAAGGTCGTCCGCAAGCTGATCTGGCTCCCCATCCTCCTGGCCATCCTCGGCGCCGTCGCCGCGTACCTGATCACCGGTGGCCGCGGCTACCAGGCGCAGGCGCTGCTCAAGCTCGGTGCGCAGAACATCGACCAGCAGATCCTCGGTCTCGCTCAGGAGGGTGCGACCAACGGCAACCTCGTCATCGCGGAGACGGTCGCCAACATCGACCAGCTCGACACGGCTCGCGCCACGCGCGGGCTGCTCGCCGGATCACCGCCGCTCACGCCCACCGAGATCGACGAGAAGGTCGACGTCTCCGTCGACACGAAGACGTTCCTCATCTCGGTTTCCGCGAAAGACAAGTCCCCGTTCATCGCCGCGAAGCTCGCCAACTACTACGTGCAGGCCTACATCGACATCGTCGAGACGCGCGACCTCAACCGCCTCAACGAGATCGAGGCCCAGCTGCGCAAGCGCCTCGCTGAGCTGCGCCGTACCGAGACGGAGACGCTCAACGGCCTCTCCGCCGAGCAGAAGGACCTCGTCCGCCGCACCCTGGCGATCCAGCCAGCCGCCGAAACGTCGCAGGTCCGGCAGAAGCTCGAGCAGCTCGCCGTCCTCAAGCGCCTCAAGACGCAGAGCGTCAGCTTCGCCCGCAAGGCCGACATCCCGACGAGCCCGTCGGGCCTGCCGCCGCTCCTGTTCATGATCGCCGGCGCCTTCGCCGGTGGCGTCATCGGCACCGCTCTGGCCTTCCTCATCGCCGGCCGCGACCCCAAGGTCCGTGCGGAGGAGACGGTCGAAGGCCTGCTCGGCGCCCCGATCCTCGTACGCGCGCCCGCGTCGACCGCCGGCAAGGAGCGGATCACCACGCCGTTCTCCGCCCTCCGACCGGTCGAAGCCGAATCGGCGAAGGTCGCCGCGGCACAGCTGCGCCTGAACCCAGCCAGCCGCGACGCACGGGCGATCGCCGTGGTCGCGTCCGACAACGACACGCAGGGGGAGCCCGTCGCGCTGCAGATCGCCGGCGCGCTGGCGCGCACGCCGTTCACCGTCCTGCTGATCACCACCGGCGGCGACGCCAACTGGGACAAGGTCGAGCGGCTGCTCGGCGGCGCCCCCGACGGCGCCGGCGCCCTCGAGGAGGAAGACGGCGGCGACGGCACGCTGCACCGTCTCGCGCTCAGCGCCGACGAGCTCCGCGACGACCGCGTCGCCGCGCTGCGCTCCTGGGCGCTGCAGCGGTACGACCGCCTCGTGATCGCGAGCCCCACGCCCGATCGCCACGCTGCCGGCGTCGTGCTGATGCGCGCCGCCGACACCGCCGTCGCCGTGGTCTCGTCGGGCCACACGGCGCGTGGCTCGCTCACTCGTCTACGCGACCTCGCGTCGCAGATCGGCGTGCCGATCGCAGGGACGTTCGCCACCGGCTTCGGTGGCGCCGAGGACTAGCGGCGGCAAGCCTCTAGAGTCCACGGCTGAGCCACCCGGCTCTGCCCCTTTCCCCACCGGAGACTGCGTGAGATGACACGGACGATGCCCGAGAGCGACGCCACGCTCGCGATCGCCAATCACCGCAAGGAATGGGTGCTGGGGAGCATCATCAACCGCATCCCGTTCGCGAAGGTGCGCGGCCGCCTCTACGAGCGGCTCGGGCCGGTGAACTTCGAGTCGGTCGACGACTCCCTCATCCTGCGCGGCGTCGAGATCCTCGATCCCGACAAGCTGCAGATCGGCAAGGGCACGGTCGTCAACCGCCACGTGCTGCTCGACGCGCGCGGCGGCCTGGAGATCGGCCGCGAGGTCGGGATCGCCGAGCGCTCCGTGATCCTCACGAGCGCGCACGGCTTCGAAGGCGGCATCACCGACCACTGCTGGCGCACCCGTATCGAAGACAAGGTCTTCATCAACCTCGGCGCGATGATCATGGGCGGCGTCTGCATCGGCGAGGGCGCCGTGATCGCCGCCGGCACGCTCGTCACGAAAGACGTGGAGCCGTGGACGATCATGGCGGGTGTTCCCGCCAAGAAGATCGGCGAGCGCACCCCGTGCGACTACGAGCTCTACCGCGGCGGCGTCAAGGGCGGCTACAAGGCCGACTGGCGCTAGGAGACGGGGTATGGCAAGAAAGCAGCAGCTCGACGAGCTCCAGAAGGCAGAACGCGACCTCGCGCGCATCGCGGCCACCCCCGAGGGGCTCAAGAAGGCCCTGCGGCCGATCAAGAAGCTCATCTTCGACATGCCGCGCGACAAGGCCGCGCTCTGGGTCCTCGAGAAGCCCGAGGGCGACGACGACTCGCCGTACCTCGACGTGCTCCGCTTCGGCGCCTGCGATTTCCGCGAGACGAAGCACGCCCACACGATGGCCGCCAACGTCGGCTGGCCGCGCTACATGGCCGACGAGTTCGATCGCCAGGGCATCAAGCTCGCCTTTCAGAACCTGTTCGTCTGGCACTTCGGCGACTTCCCCGACGAGGCCACCATGGTCAAGCGGCGGCGCAAGCGCCGCGGGCGCCCCGACGTGATCATCGTGCAGACCGGCGGCTACCCCGCCGTGCGCCACATCTTCGGCTTCAACCTGTGGTCGTTCCTCGCCCGCGAGAACCTCGGTCGCCGCCTCGGCTACGCGATGTACCCGATCTGGCGGGTCATGGACTTCGGTCTCCGGATCTTCGGCCGGCCGGCGCCGTGGCACGGCCCGGAAGAGGGTCTCGAGGACTTCATCCGTCAGCTGCAGCGCGTATGGCCGGGCGTGCCGATCGAGTTCTGGCACCAGAACGACCCCGTCCTCGAGGGCTTCTGGGTTCGCGGCGTCGCCGACCGCCTGATCGAGCAGGCGAGCCCCGTGCTCGACGAGCTCGGCGTGCCCGTCGTCGACGCGGCGCCGATCCCGCAGGTGATGTCGCTGCGCGGCGCCAACGGCCTCAACTTCAACGAGGCTGGGTCCCGCGCGGTGGGCTTCCACTACGCCAACCACCTGCTCGCGCGCTACCGGCACCTCGCGCTCCGTCCGTCGGAGCGGGCGGCTGCCGCGAACGCCGCTCCGGCCGTTACACCTGAAGCGGGCGTCTCAGAACTTCAGACCGGCGCGGCGTAGTCGACCGGTATCTTCCCCCGAATGTCCCGCCGCTCGTTGTCACTTTCTCCCTCTGAGGCGGTGTCGGCCGCC
>JAEZDB010000359.1 GCA_023429855.1 Actinomycetes bacterium | reverse complement strand
GCCCCCGGGCGCTGGCCCTCCCACCCCTAACGGTGACCTCACCGACACCAATTCGGGGGCAAAGTTAGGGGAGGTCCCCGATGCAAGATTCGGGGGACATCCTCAGGATGGCGTTCATGCGTATCTCCGCCGCTCTCGCGGTCCCCACCCTGCTTACGTTGCTGGCGCTCCCCACGACCGCCGGCGCCGCCCCACGCGCCGATCTCAAGCTCGCTTCGCTGAAGGTCACGCCGTCGCCGGTCTCTGCCGGAACCGCGCTGACCGCCAAGTGGACCCTGAAGAACACGGGCGCCGGCAAGGCGAAGGCGACGAAGGTCGAGGTCGTCCTCTCCGCCAACAAGAAGCTCGACAAGAAGGACCTGCGCCTCGGGAAGCCCAAGGCCAAGAGCCTGGCGGCCCGCAGGAGCGGCAAAGCCACCGTGGTGCTGCAGGTACCGCGCACCGTCAAGCCGGGCAAGTACTGGCTCATCGCCTGCGCCGACGGCGGCCGCAAGGTGCGTGAGGCCAGCGAGAAGAACAACTGCGCCGCCAAGAAGCTCATGGTCGAAGCGCCCAAGCCGACGAACGGTCAACCCTCGCCCGCAGGCCAGCCGCCGTCGCAGCCGGCTGCCGGCAACGAGAACCTGCCGCCGGGCCCGACGCCGCCCGACAACACCCCGGGCGACAAGCCCGGCGACAAACCGGGCGACAAACCCGGCGACAAACCCGGTGAGAACCCCACCGACCCGGGCCCGATCCCGAACCCGGACGACATCGCCCCCAAGCTCAATGAGGACGCGGCGACCTCCGTTTACGACGCGACACGCTTCCTCTACTCCGGCACGAACGCCGTGCAGCGCGGCGTGGCACCCGGCACGATCGACGACGAGCGCGTCGCAGTGATCCGCGGCAAGGTGATCGACCGCGACGGCAAGCCGATCGAAGGCGCCCAAGTGACGGTGCTCGACCACGCCGAGTTCGGCTGGACGAAGACGCGCGCCGACGGCCAGTACGACCTCGCGATCAACGGCGCCACGCTCACGCTCGTGATCGAGCGGGCCGGCTACCTGACGGTCCAGCGGACGCTCGACCCGAACTGGCAGGACTACGACGTCCAGAACGACATCATCATGGTGCCGGTCGACCCCGCCGTGACGGAGATCGACCCGGCCAGCAACGCGCCGATCCAGGTCGCCGAGAGCTCCCCGAGCCAAGACGCCGACGGCAAGCGCCAGTCGCTGCTCTTCTTCACCGACGGCACCAAGGCCACGATGACGCTCCCGGACGGCTCCAAGAAGCCGGTCGAGAAGCTCGAGGTGCGGGTCACCGAGTTCACGCAGGGCGACGCGGGCGACTCCGCAATGCCCGGCACGCTCCCGGCCACGACCGGCTACACCTACGCGGCCGAGTACTCGATCGACGAGGCCCTGAGGGCCAAGGCCACGCGCGTGGACTTCGACCGCCCGGTCCTCAACTACCTGGAGAACTTCACCGGCGCGCCCGTCGGCGGCGTCGTGCCGACCGGCTACTACGACCGCGCCGACGGCACCTGGAAGGCCGGCAACAACGGCAAGGTGCTCAAGGTCGTGAGCAAGAACGGCGGGATCGCCGGCCTCGACGTGACCGGCGACGGCGTGGCCGACACCGGCGAGCCGCTCACCAAGCTCGGCATCACCGACGACGAGCGCCGCGCCGTGGCCGCCCGCTACGACGTGGGCAAAGAGCTCTGGCGCGTGCCGCTCGACCACTTCACGCCGTGGGACCACAACTGGCCGTACGGCCCGCCGCCGGGCGCCAAGCCGCCCAAGCTCAAGGAGTTCGAGTGGAAGGACCCCAACGACCCGTGCAAGGCCAAGGGCTCGGAGATCGGCTGTGAGACGCAGACCCTCGGCGAGGGCATCCCGCTCGTCGGTACCGACCAGACCCTGCACTACACCTCTGACCGCACCCCCGGCTGGAAGGTCGACGACAAGCTCGAGATCCCGATCACCCCGTCGGTGATCCCGGACCGCCTCAAGGGCGTGCAGCTCGAGGTCACGATCGGCGGCAAGAAGACCGAGAAGCGCTGGTGCGATCCGGCCTACCCGACGACCGGCACCACGACCTGCGGCACCCTGCCGAACGTCACCCCGAACATCACCCACACGCTCACCTGGGACGGCACCGACGCCTACGACCGTGACGTCCACGGCCGCGTGAAGGCCACGATCCGCGTGATCTACGTCTACGAGTTCAACTACTACGACGCGCCCGAGGAGTTCTCGGCGAGCTTCGGGCAGTTCCCGTCCGACACGGAGGTGTTCGACGGCCGCAACTCGTGCGGCAACCGCTCCGGCTCGATGGAGACGCACTTCTTCTGCGGCATCCCCGTCGGCCAGACGATCACGCGCTACGTGGGCTCGTGGGACAGCCGCGACGTGGCGGGCCTCGGCGGCTTCGCCCTCGACGGCCACCACTCCTTCGACCCCGGCAACGGCGTCGTCCACAAGGGCGACGGCCAGACGCTCTCGGGCGGCGCGATGAGCAAGACGCTCTCCACGCTGGCGGGCGCCTACTCCGGCACGCGCATCGGCCACCCCGACAGCGAAGGCAAGGACGGCATGGCCGTCACCTTCGACTACCTCGGCGGCTTTGACCGCGGCCCCGACGGGTCGCTGTTCACGCTCGTGAACTTCAACGAGAAGGGCATCTTCAAGATCGCCCCCGACGGCAAGGTGAGCCGCTACGCGGGCTCCCGCGGCACCGGCGACTCGCCCTACGAGAACCGCATCGCGCCGCTCTCGCCCGACGGCACGCCAGCCACCGAAGCGCGACTGGGCTACGACCCTTCGACGCTCGCCGCCGGCCCCGACGGCTCGGTCTACTGGTCGGCCTACTCGCAGTCCTCCAACAACCACTACATCGCGCGCATCACGCCGAACGGCAAGGTGCAGCGCGTGGCCGGCAGCGACGACCCGCAGGCCAAGTGGGGCAACGACATGGTCGCCACGCAGACGCGCCTCGGCGACATCGGCGGGATCCTGCCGACCGCCGACGGAACGATCTACTTCTCTGAGCGGGGCACCTCGTTCAACGGCTACCACGGGCGCGTCCGCAAGATCACGGCGGCGGGGCTGACGGCCACCGTGGCCGGCGGCGGCACCGACGCCAACGAGAACGAGGACCTCGGCGAGGGCGAGCCGGCGCGCGATGCGTCGTTCGCGATCGCCTACGGGATGACTCTCGGCGACGACGGCTCGCTGTACTTCACGCTGCCGAACGAGAACGTCGTCGAGCGCGTGACGCCGCAGGGCCGTATCCAGCGGGTCGCGGGCAACCACACGGCGCCGTACGCGGCCCCCGCCTACGGCGAGACCGCGACGAACGTGAACATCGGCTACCCGACCGACGTGGCGATGGGCCGCGACGGCGCGCTCTACATCCGCCACAACCAGAACGGCACGCCGAGCGACTCGCTGATCTCGCGCGTGCGGCCCGACGGGCGGCTGGAGCACGTCGCCGGTCACCTGCGCGGCGACTGCGGTTTCAGCCGCTCGCCCGAGGGCGAGCAGGCGACGCGCTCGTGCATCGAGAGCCACGCGCCGTGGATGACCGTCGACGGCGACGGCCGCGTGGTCTTCGCCGACGGCCGCCACCAGATCCGGCGGATCGATACGCCGCTGCCGGGCTTCGACCGCGAGGGCTACGCCGTCCCGGCGCCCGACGGCACCGAGGTGTGGGAGTTCGACCGCGACGGCCGCCACCTGGCCACGCGCGACAGCCTCACCGGCTCGCCGATCCGTACCTTCACGTACGGCGCGCAGGGCCTGTCGGCGATCACCGACGGCGACGGCAACGTGACGAAGATCGAGCGCAGCGCCACCGGCGCTCCGCAGGCGATCGTCGGCCCGGGCGGGCAGCGCACGACGCTGGCGCTCGACAGCGCCGGCTGGCTGGCCGAGGTCAAGAACCCGGCCGGCGAAGCCACGAAGATGACCTACCACCCTGGCGGCCTGCTGGCGACGTTTACGACGCCCAGCGGCGCGAAGTCGGAGCTGACCTACGACAGCGTGGGCCGGCTGATCAAGGACGTCGGCGCCGACGGCGTGACGACGACCCTGGAGCGCGTGGAGGGAGACGCGTCGACGAGCGTGAAGGTCACCACCGGCGACCGCCTCACGACCTACCACATGGAGACGCTCCCGACGGGCGAGCGGCAGCGGCGGATCGTGCGGCCCGGTGGGCGGACGACGATCTCCAAGACGCTGCTCGACGGCTCGACGGAGCGCACCGATCCGGACGGCACCAAGACCGTGCAGACCAACGGCGCCGACCCGCGCTGGGGCGCCCGCGTGATCGTGCCCGAGGAGCGCACGGTGACGACGCCGGGCGGCAAGAAGCGCACCAGCGAGTGGACGCGCTCGCTCACCCTGAGCGACCCCAAGAACCCCTTCAGCGTGCGCTGGCTGCGGGTCAACGGGCCGGACGGCTCGTGGGAGTTCGACGCCGAGGACGAGGAGAATCTCGACGACCAGACCGTCACGACGGAGTCGCCGGAGCGGCGCCGGTCGGTGACCACGCTGGACCGCCGCGGCCGGGCGATCGAAGTCGAGCCCGACAGCGCCGTCGACCCGATTGCGCTCACCTACGACGAGCGAGGCGGCCTGAAGACCGTCACGCAGGGCGACACGAAGCAGTCGTACGTCTACGACGCCAAGCTGCGCCTGGCCTCGCGGACCGATGCGGCGGGCAACACGCTCACCTACGGCTACGACGCCGCCGACCGGATCACCACGGTGACCGTCCCGGATGACGTCGCCGGCGAGTCGGTCTACCGCTACGCCTACGACCTCGACGGCCGTCGGAAGTCACTGACCACGCCGACGGGCAAAGTCCACAGCTTCACGCGCACCGCCAGCGGCCGCGAGAAGACGTACACGCCCGCCGGGCAGGCGTCGAAGTACGAGCGCGACTACCACGGAAACCGCGAGCTCAAGTCGGTCGTGCAGCCCTCGGGCGTCACCACCGCCTATGGCTACACCGCAGGCGGTCAGCTGAAGTCCGAGGACAACGGCGAGGCCAAGCGCGACTATGCCTACGTCGACGGCGCCGACCAGTTCGACGTGATCACGAACACGAAGGCCGGCGGCGCGGCGCAGTCGATCGACTTCGGCTACGACGGCGCGCTGCCGACGAGCATGGCGTTCGGCGGCGCCGCGCAGGGCACCTACGCCTACGCGTGGAACGACCAGCTGCTGCCGTCGGAGGAGAAGCTCACCGTCGGCGCCGACACGTTCACTGATGCGATGGCGTTCGACGACGACCGTCTGCCCACGCAGCGCGGGCCGTTCACGTTCACGCGCAGCGGCCCGGGCGGCGCAGTGAGCGCGATCTCGGGCGGACCGCTCGCGATGGCGCTGGCCTACGACGGGCTCGCCCGCGTGAAGACGCGCACGTTGAAGGTCGCCGGCGGCGACGTGTACGGCCAGACGCTCGGCTACGACAAGGCCTCCCGGCTCTCGTCGATGACCGAGTCGGCCAAGGGCGGCGCCACGAAGGCGCGCACGTTCGAATACGACGGCCGCGGCCAGCTGCGGCGCGTGAAGGAAGGCGGCACCGTCGTGGAGGAGTACGTGTACGACGCCGACGGCAACCGCATCTCGGCCAAGGTCGGGGCGGGCGCCGCGGAGGGGTCGACCTACGACGACGGCGGTGCCCTGACGACGCGCGGCGGCGTGAACTACACGTTCGACGCCGACGGCTTCATGACGAAGCGCGGCAACGACACGTTCACGTGGACGCGCGACGGCCAGCTGCTGTCGGCCACGGTCGGCGGCGTGACGGTGACCTACGTCTACGACGCCCTCGGCCGGCGCACGTCGCGCTCGACCGGCGGCAACACGCAGACCTACCTCTACGGCGATCCCGCGCAGCCGTTCCGGGTCACCGCCTGGAAGGACCCGGACGGCACGATCACCCGTGCCAGCTACGACCAGCACGACGGGCTGTTCGCGCTGCGGCGCGGCAACGTGACCTACGCGGTCGGCTCCGACCAGGTCGGGTCGCCGCGGGTCGTCACCGATCCCGACGGCGCCGTGGTCAAGCGGATCGCGTACACCGCCTTCGGGCAGCCGACCGTCGAGGCTGGTGCGGCGTTCTCGCTGCCGATCGGCTTTGCCGGCGGCCTGCAGGATCCGGTCACCGGGCTGGTGCGGTTCGGCATGCGCGACTACGAGCCGGCTTCCGGGCGGTTCGTGTTCCGCGACCCGTCGTTCTTCGCCGGCTCGCCCGACAACCTCTACGCCTACGCGGCCTCCAACCCGGTGCAGAACCGGGATCCGAGCGGCCTGGTGTGCGCGTCGTTCGGTGCGTTCGGCGGCGCCGGCGGCGGCATCCAGTTCTGCCGAGACAACAGCATCGAGAAGGCGAACTGGTCGATGTGCGCGGAGATCGGCGTCGGTGTGGGCGGCGGCGTCGAGATCGACGCGATGGCCGGCGCGGCCGAGACGGGCGGCTCGATCACGGCCGAGCTGACCGGCAAGGCCGGCATCTTCGGCGGCACGATCGGCGGCGAAATGGACCTGGACTGCTTCAACCTCAAGGGCTCGTCCAAGGTCCAGGCCGGTCCGGTCAAGGCGTCGATCGACACCTCAGGCACGCCCGACTTCGGCTACACGCAGTGGGAGAACGTGACCAAGGTCGGCGGCAAGGTCGAGGGCAAGGTCAGCTGGAAGCAGTGCGCCAAGTGGTGAGCTGACGCCCCAGCCTCGGTGAGCGTCGGATTACTAGCCCTATTGGGTCGGTACTCCGACGCTCAGCCCGGGTGGGTGCGGCTGGCGTTGTCGAGGATCTCGAGGATCGGCTTGCGGCTGGGCGCTTCGCGCGGCTTGGCGCGGCGCTCGCGCGGGGCGGCGGCGTCCTTGTCGTGGCGCAGGCGTTCGTCGGCGACGTAGAGGAGCACGTCGCCGCTGCCGGCCTCCGTCGGGTAGGTCGCGATCCCGACGCCGGTCGTGATCCGGTGGCCGTCGCGGCTGAGCCGGGCGACGGCCGCGCGCACGGCGTTGGCCATCGGCACGGCCTGGCCCGCGTCGGTGTCGGGCAGGAGCACACAGAACTCGTCGCCGCCTTGGCGGACCACCGTGTCGCCGTCGCGGGCGACCGCGGCCAGCGCCTCGGCGACGTCGCACAGCAGGGCGTCGCCGGCCGCGTGGCCGAGGGTGTCGTTGAGGCCCTTGAAGCCGTTGAGGTCAAGCGCCAGCACCGACACGGGTCGCCCGGTGCGCTCGCTGCGGGCCAGTTCGGTGTCGAGCTGTTCGGCGAGCAGGCGCCGGTTGCCGGCGCCCGTGAGCGGGTCGCGGCGCACGAGCCGTTCCAGCTCGTCGCCCTGTTGCTCCGAGCGCTCGAGGTAGACCATCGCGCCGCCGCAGGTGCCGTAGAGGACGACGGTCAGCAGTGCCAGCGCCAGCATCACGGGGACGGCAAGCAGCCCCGACGCGATGAGCCCCAGCATGCAAGCGGCCGCCGCTACCGCGTGCGCCGCGATCTGCCGACGATCGGTGAGCCGCACGCTGGCGAGGCTGCCCGCGAGCGCGAGCGGTCCTAGCGCTGCCGCAGCGATGTCGGGGACGGCGATTATGAAGGCCGTCGCGCCGGCGTACGGCAGCGAAATCGCCGCGTGGTTGAGCACCGTGCCGATCGCCGGCGGCTCGCGGCGCAGCGTGAAGTACGCGAGGGCCGCCAGCACGAGGCAGAACGCGAATGCCGTGCGCTGCGGGTCGGCGTCGTCGACGGCCAGCAGCGCTGCAGCCCCCAGCATCAACGCGTAGAACGCCACGAGCACGCCCTGTGCCCGCCACACCGTGAGGTTCACCGCGAGCTGACGGCGCGAGACGCGCGTCGAGCTTGAGGCCGCCGTGTCGGCCGGCGAGACCGCGAGCGGCAGATCCGATGGCAGCGCCCTGGGCAACGCGCGGTGCCCCGCCTTGTCGGCGGCGAGCCGCGCGTCGGCGACTTCGAGCAGCGCGTCTGCCGTACGCCCGTCGACCGGAAAGGTCGCGATGCCAGTACCGGTGCTCACGCCCGAGCCGAGCGCTGCCAGTGCGCGGTCGAGCCGGTCGCGGATCGCCGAGGCCTCCGCGCCGACACGCCCAGGCAGCACGATGCAGAACTCGTCGCCGCCTTGGCGCACCACCGTGTCGCCCGGGCCCACCTCGTTGGCCAACGTCGACGCGACGGCGCGCAGCAGCGCGTCACCCGCGTCGTGGCCGACCTGGTCGTTGAGGGCTTTGAAGCCGTTGAGGTCGAGGGCGAGCACGCTGAGCTGGCTGCGGCTGGCCGCGTGCTTGGCCAGCTCAGCGGCGAGCGTCTCGTCGAGCAGGCGTCGGTTGCCGACGCCCGTGAGGGGGTCGCGCCGCACGAGCGACGCCAGCTCGCGGCTCTGCGCCTCAGCGGCTTCGAGGATCAGCGTCGTCGCCCAGCCGAGCACCCAGATGCCGGGGATGATCGAGAGCACCGCGAACACGGTCGAACGGTCGACGTCGACGATGAGGAGCGGGAGCAGCAGCAGGATCGAGCCGACGACGTGGTGGGCAGCGATCTGCCGACGGTCGAGGTTGCGCCCGGCCGCGAAGGTCCCGACGAAGATCGCGGCCACGGCCGGCGCCGGTGCGCTCGGTGCGTATGCGAGGATGCCGATCGCGGAGGTCAGCGGGATCAGCCCGATCACGAGGTGGTTGCTCGCGCTGCCGAGTCGCGGCGGCCGGTTGAGCGCCGCAACCGCCGAGATCAGCAGCAGGAGCGCCGCAAACGGCCAGATGCGGCTGCGGTCGAAGAGCTCGGGCCACAGGAGCGGAATCGCCACGCTGCTCACGCCGAAGATCGCGAACATCCCGGCGTAGATCAGCCATACGTGCGGCTCTTGCGCGAAGTCGCGCCGGTCGACGCGCACCTTGCGTGGCGTACGCGTCGCGGCGTTCGCGGAGTAGGGAGAGACAGGGGACATCTGCGTGGGTGACGCGCTGGGCTACTGGCTCGCAGCCTGGTCGGCGTCTCCTAGAAGTGTGAGGGACGGGCGGCTCGGAACGCGAATCTCCTGGCGCCGTTCGCCCCGGTTGGCAGCCTTCTCCGCGCGCAGGCGCTCGTCGGCGACGAACAGCAAGACGTCTGCCTCGCGCGCCTCGGCCGGGTAGGTCGCGATCCCCACGCCAGTCGTAATCGGGTGCCCGTCGCGGCTGAGGCGCGCCACGGCGGCGCGCAGCGCGTTCGCGATCGGCACGGCTTCGGCGCCGTCGGTCTCCGGCAGCAGGACGCAGAACTCGTCGCCGCCCTGACGCACGACCGTGTCGCGGTCGCGAGCCACGCGCATGAGCGCCTCGGCCACGTCGCACAGCAGGTCGTCGCCCGCGGCGTGACCGAGCTGGTCGTTGAGCGCCTTGAAGCCGTTGAGGTCGAGCGCGAGGACCGTGAACGGCCGGCCGGCCCGCTCCGCACGCTGCACCTCTTCCTCCAACGCCTCGCCGAGCAACCGGCGGTTGCCCACCCCGGTCAGCGGGTCGCGCCGTACGAGCCGCTCGAGCTCGTCGCCCTGCTCCTCGGAGCGTTCGAGGTAGATCATGTCGCCCGCGCCGATACCCCAGTTGATGACGACGACCAGCAGCAGCGCCAGCATCGTCGGTACGTCGACGACGCCGGACGCGGCGAGACCGAGCGAACAGAGGGTGGCGGCCATCCAATGGGCGACGATCTGGCGGCGGTCGACCAGGCGCACGCTGGCCAGCGCGCCCGAGAGCGCGAGCGGGCCGATCGCCGCACTGGCGATCTCGGGGACGATGATCATGAACAGCGACGCGCCGACGTACGGCAACGCGACGACCGCGTGGTTGAGCGCCGTGCCGACCGCGGGCGGCTGGCGACGCAGCGTGAAGTAGGCGACGACCGACAGCACCGAGCAGAACGCAAAGGCGGTGCGCTGCGGGTCGGCGCCATCGAGCGTGAAGAGGGCGATCGCTCCGAGCATCAGCGCGTAGAGGCTGATCAGGACGCCCTGAGCGCGCCACACCGTGAGGTTGACGGCGAACTGGCGGCGCGAGACGCGCATCGAGCCGTGGCCGGTCGACGGCGATGGGGCGACGGGGAGGACCGGCATCGTCACGGCCGCGGGGAGCGCACGCGGGGTGGCACGGTGGGCCGCTTTGTCGTCGGTGAGGCGCGCGTCGGCGATTTCGAGCAGGTCGGCGGCGGTGGTCGCGTCGACGGGGTAGGTCGCCACGCCGATGCCGGTCGTGACGCCGGCCTCGCGGTGCGGGCCGAGGGCGC
>JAEZDB010000340.1 GCA_023429855.1 Actinomycetes bacterium | reverse complement strand
GCCTGGGGCAGCCGGTGGTGCGGACGCTTTCCCGGCTGCCGGTGCCGCAGCGAGCCCGACGCCGCTGCCGCGCCGCACGAACCTGCGCTACGGCGTCACCAGCTTCGTGGGCCGCGACGAGGAGCTGCGTCGGCTCGACGCCCTGCTGCGCGAGCAGCGGCTGGTCACCCTGATCGGCCCCGGGGGCGCCGGCAAGACGCGCCTGGCCGGCGAGGTGGCGGCGATGCAAGCCGACCGCGCCACTGGCGGGGTCTGGATGGCGGAGCTGGCGAGCATCTCCGACCCGGCCGACCTCGGTGCCGGCGTGCTCGGCGCCCTCGGCATGCGCGAAGCACGCCTGGTGCCCGGGCCCTCGCCGGTCACCGGGCAACCAGCCGAGTCGGCGAGCGACCCGGTCGACCACCTCGTCGACGTGCTCGCCGCGCGCGACGCCGTCCTCGTCCTCGACAACTGCGAGCACCTGATCGGCGCGGCAGCGGTCCTCGCCGACGAGCACCTCGCGCGCTGCGCCGACCTGCGGATCTTCGCCACCAGCCGCGAGCCGCTCGGGATTGCCGGCGAACACCTCGTGCAGGTCCCGCCGCTCGGGATGCCGCCCGCCGACGCCGCACCGAGCGATGCGCTCGCCTTCTCGGCGGTGCGCCTCTTCGCCGACCGCGCCGCTGCCGCGAGCCCGGGCTTCACCGTCGACGAAGCGACCGCCCCCGCCGTCATCGAGATCTGCCGCCGCCTCGACGGGCAGCCCCTCGCGATCGAGCTGGCTGCCGCGCGCCTGCGGTCGATGACGGTGACGCAGGTCGCCGAGCGCCTCGACGACCGCTTCCGCCTGCTGACCGGCGGCAGTCGCGCGGCGCTGCCGCGCCAGCGCACGCTGCGGGCGGTGGTCGACTGGAGCTGGGAGCTGCTCGACGACGCAGAACGCGCCCTGGCCCGTCGCATCGCGATCTTCCCAGCAGGAGTGACGCGCCAAAGCGCGGAGGCGGTCTGCGCTGGCGGCACGGTCGACCAGCGCGACGTCGCCGACCTGCTCGCTGCGCTCGCCGACAAGTCGCTGCTGGTGCTCGTCGGCGGGCGCTCGGCCGACGAGCGCGAAGGCCCGCCGCGGTACCGCATGCTCGAGACGATCCGCGAGTACGGCACCGAGCAGGCGGGTGAGGCCGGCGAACTGGCCGAGGTGCGCAGCGCGCACGCCCGGTACTTCGCAGCGCTCGCCGACGAGGCCGACCCGCACCTGCGCCAGGCCGACCAGCTCGAGTGGTTCCGCCTGCTGCGGGCGGAGCGCGAGAACCTGCTCGCGGCCCTGCGCTGGCTCGTCGACACCGGCGACGCCGCCGCGGCCGTCCGCCTGTCGATCTCGCTGCTGTGGTTCTGGCTGCTGGCCGGCAGCCCGAACGACGCCGTGGCCGCGATGCGCCAGGCCATCACGGCCGAGGGCGACGCCAACCCGCTCGACCGTCTGATCGCGACGACGGTCGTGACGCTGTCGGACGAGCTGGAGTCGAGCGCCGACCTCAAAGCGATCGCCGGCGACCTGCTTGACCAGGCGCAGGCGCTTAACCCCTCGCGGTGGCCGCTCGTGGTGATCTCGCTGCCGATGCTCGCCTGGTTGGCCGGCGACGGCGACCGGGCCGACGCGCTCTTCCGGGCCGCAAGCGAGCACGAGGATCCGTGGGTGCAGGCAGCCGTGCCGCTCGCCCGGGCGCAGTGGGCCGAGAACAACGGCGACGTCGAGTCGATGCGCGCGCACTACGCCGACGCGCTTGCGGCGTTTCGCGTGGTAGGCGATCGGTGGGGCACGACCGCCGCACTCATCGGCCTTGGCGGGCTGGCGATGCTCGACTCCGACCTGGAGGCGGCTGAAGCCTGGCTGGAGGAGGCAGGCACGTTGCTCGCTGACTTCGACGCGCTCGGCGAGCGCGCGATGCTGCAGCTACGACTCGCCGACGTCACCCTGCGTCGCGGCGACCTCGACGGCGCGGTGACCCATGCGCGCCGCGCCCGCGAGGGCGCCGACCTGGCGAGCGCCGAGTGGGCGATCGCCGGCTCTGGGCTCGCGCGGATCTTGTGGCTCGTCGGCGAGTTCGACGAAGCGCGCGACCTGATCGCCAGCGTCCGCGAGATCGCAGAGCGGATCGGCGGCGAGCGCCAGCCCGGCGGCGGCCACCTCCAGGCGCTGGTCTTCGGGGCGGCGGCGATGATCGCGCTCGACGAAGGCGACCCGGACGAGTCGCTGGCGCTGCTAAGCCGAGCGTTCCCCGCGGCGGTCAAGAGCGAGGATCAGCCGATCGCGGCGCTGGTCGGCGTCTCGGTGGCGGCGTTCGCGCTCCACGCTGGCGACCACGAGCGGGCAGCCGAGGTTCTCGGTGCGTCGGCGGGACTCCGCGGGGCCGCCGACCCGACGCACTGCGACATCGCCCGGATCACGACGGCGCTCACCGAGCAGCTTGGCGACGATGCCTTCGATGCCGCGTTTGAACGCGGCCGAGCGCTCGAGCGCGACGCTGCGCTGGCGCTCATCGACCCGGCCAGTCTCGACGCCTAACCGGCGCCCGAGGTGGTCTCGGGCACCGGCGTGAGCGTCATCGGGGTGCGTCGCAGATACATCGCGACGGCGTCGCGGGCCGCCTGCTCGGCGATCCGCTGGTTGCGTTGAACGGATTGCGGGCTACCGAGCTCGATGAGCGCGGCCCGCAGGTCGGGGTGCTGGCGTGAACCAGCCGTTGGGTTGGACACGGATGTGCTCCATGAATCAGCCGCTCCGGCCTGATCAGGCGGGGAGCAGCGGGTGCGAAGGGCGAGTCGATCGCGGGGCGGCGGCAGACAGAAACGGTCTGCGGCGGCCCGCTAACAGGCGTCTACGACGAGGAGTTTGGTGTCACGGTACGTGCACATCCGTCGGGCACCGTACCGCGGCGCGGCGCCAAGCGCAATCGAATTCTTCGACAAGTGCACAAGCCTGTCCGCTGTCTTGGTGGTCAGACCTTGCGACGGTATGCGCGCATCGCCAGCGGGAAAAACACCGCGACCAGGCCGACGATCCAGGCCATCGTCCACACGAGCGCGTCGCCCATCGGCTGGTCGAGCAGCAGCGCGCGGACCGTGTTGACAAGGTGCGTCAGCGGGTTGTTGTCGCTCACCGTCTGGAGCCAGTCCGGCATCGTGCTCGTGTCGACAAACGCGCTCGACGCGAAGCTCAGCGGCAGCAAGATCATGAACATGATGCCCTGCACGGCGCCGGCGGTCCTGGCGAGCATGCCCACCCAGACCGACGCCCAGCTGAGCGCCAGCGCGAACCCGACGGAGATCAGTCCGGCGAGGCCGATCTCGACGACCGAGGCGTCGGGCCGGAACCCGAGCACGTAGCCGAAGCCGAGCGTCATCGTGAACAGCAGTCCGTAGCGCACCACGTCGGCGAGGACCGCCCCGATCAGCGGCGCGGAGCGACCGATCGGAAGCGAACGGAACCGGTCGAAGACGCCCTTGCCGACGTCGTCGTTGAGGTTGACGCCGATCGCTACGCCGGCCATCGCGATCGTCTGGGCGAGGATGCCGGGCAGCAGGAACTGCAGGTAGTCCTGCGGGGTGCCGCCGGAGATCGCACCGCCGAACACGTAGGTGAACAGCACGAGGAAGATGACCGGCTGGATCGTCACGTCGATCAGCGCCTCGGGGGTGCGCATCGTCTTGACGAGGTTGCGCTTCGCCAGCACGAGGCTGTGCCGTGCGAGTGCCGGGACGCGGTGCTTGGCCGCGTCCGGCGCAGCCAGCGCGCCCGCGGCGGTGCGGCCCGCTCGGGCCTGGTCGGTGAGGGTTTGGGTGCTCATGCTGCGACCTCCAGCCGCGCGTCGTCTTGGCTGTGGTCGCCGGCCCGCGCCGCCGCGCCGCCGCCGGCCTTGCCGGTGAGCGTGAGGAAGACCTCGTCGAGGCTTGGGAGTCGCAGCGAAAGCTCCATCACCCGGATGCCAGAGGCCGAGAGGCGCCCCGAGATCTCCCAGAACTGCGTGTCGCCGGTGACGGGCACGCTGAGCACGCCGTTGCCGGGCGACTCGACCGAGGCGCCCGTCACGCCCGCCAGCAGCTGACGCACGTCGAACAGCCGCGCCTGGTCCGACGGGCGGACGACGAGGGTCTGCCCGCCGACGATCGTCTTGAGGGCGCTGGGGGTGTCGTCGGCGATCACCCGGCCGCGGTCGATGACGGTGATCCGGTCGGCGAGCGCGTCGGCCTCTTCGAGGTACTGCGTCGTGAGGAGCACGGTGGCGCCCTCGTCGACGATCGTGCGCACGACGCCCCACATGTCGTCGCGCTTGGCGGGGTCCAGGCCGGTGGTCGGCTCGTCGAGGAAGACGACCGACGGACGGCCGACGAGGCTGGCGGCGAGGTCGAGCCGGCGCCGCATCCCGCCCGAGTAGGTCCGCGCCGGGCGGTCGGCCGCCTCGGTCAGATCGAACCAGGCGAGCAGCTCCTTGGCGCGCGCCTTCGCGCTCTTGCCGGAGAGGTCGAGCAGCCGCCCGATCATGACGAGGTTCTGGGTGCCGGTGAGCGTCTCGTCGACCGAGGCGTACTGGCCCGTGAGACCGATCGACTGGCGCACCTTGGCGGCATCCCGCACCACGTCGTGGCCGCCGACGCGCGCCGAGCCGCCGTCGGGCTGCAGCAGCGTGGCGAGGACGCGAACCGCGGTCGTCTTGCCCGCGCCGTTGGGGCCGAGCACGCCGAGGATCGTGCCGGCGGGCGCCTGCAGGTCGACGCCGTCGAGCGCCTGGGTGGTTCCGAACCGCTTGGTGAGGCCCTGGGCGTCGATCGCCAGGTCTGCGGCTCCTGAGGGGGTGGAGTTCATGGAGCCAGCATCGGACCGACCGCTCACCGCTGGCCGACACCGCGCTCACACCGCTCACACGGCGCTGACAGCGCGCTCACGCGGCTCCCGCTGCTTGCGCGGCGGGCGGGCCTGGCGTCGAGGCCGGCAGCCCGTTCTGAGTCGAGTTCACGTCCTGCCCCGAGTCGTCTGTCGCCCGCACGTACAGGCGTTTTTGGTGCGCTGTTGAAAAAAGCCAACTGAGCGGGTGTTCAAAAAGGTAGGCTGGCCGCGCGATGAGCACCTCAGCGTCCCTCCAGGTGGCCTCGGCGAACTTTCACGCCATACTCGCGCGGCGGCGCGAGCCGCGCCGGGAGTGGCGATGAACGTGCAAGGGCTGGCGGCCGCGCCCAAGCTCGAGCGCCCGGGCCAGACGAGCTTCCTCGCGTCGTACCTGCAGCACTGGGCCAGCGCGACGCCGGAGCAGGTCGCCATCACGTACCTGGACTACGACGCGGACCGCCGCGGCGTGGCGCGTAGCGTCAGCTACGGCGAGCTCGACCGGTGGGTGCGCGCCCTGGCGGCGCGGATCGACCAGCTCACGTCGCCCGGCGACCGGGTCGCGCTCCTCGCCCCGCAGGGCATCGAGTACGGCGCGGGCTTCGCGGCCGCGGTGTCGTCGCAGGCGATCGGCGTGCCGCTGTTCGCGCCCGACCTCCTCGGCCAAGGCGACCGGCAGCAGTCGGTCGTCGCCGACGGCGAGCCCGCCGTGCGGCGCACCCCG
>JAEZDB010000330.1 GCA_023429855.1 Actinomycetes bacterium | reverse complement strand
GCGCAGCTGGGACAACGGCGTCCCGCTCGCGCCCTACCGGATCAGCGTCGGCAAGCGCCACCGCGTGGAGCCGCGCCAGATCGTCGGCGCGCTCGCCAATGAGGGCGGCCTCGTGCACGCCGACTTCGGCAAGATCCAGATCCGCCCGGACTTCTCGATCGTCGAGCTGCCCGCCGACCTGCCACCTGCCGTGTGGGACGCCCTCGCGAAGACGCGCATCTCCGGGCAGCTCATCCACCTGCAGCGCGACGAAGGCCCGGGTTCGGGCTCGCGGCGGCGCGACGACGGCCCCGGCTCACGCCAGCGCGCTCGCAGCCAGGACTGGAAGCAGAAGAAGCGCCCCAAGCGCGACCGCGACTTCTAGGCGGTCTGCGCGCCGCGCGACCTGCGGGCGGCTGGATTCTCCAGCCGCCGCCGTTCAGCGCGGGGCCTGGCTTCCGCCGGAGAAGAAGAAGAACCAGATCGAGACCGTCGCCACCGCTAGTGCGACGTTGACGACCATGATCTTGTCGAGCACGGTGACGGCCTCAGGCTCGTCGCTGCCGCGGAGCGACCGCAGCCAGCGAGCACCGACCACGCGGGTGGCGCCCTCACCGCCGAACCGCTCCAGGTAGCGGCGCTCGAGGCGGCCGAGACCGAGCCCGATCAGGATCATCGTCGCTGGGATCCCCGTCAGGACGATGACCATCGACGACATGTCGCTGCGGGAGACGCTGGAGAAGCGCCCGCCGATCCAGAGCCACATCGCCGGAACTGCGGTCCACATGAGGAAGCTCGCGACGGCCATGGCGCAGATCAAGCCTCCCTGCTCCGTACGGCGCGCCATGTCGCGACCCTACCTCCCTCGAGCTCGGTTGAGCACGAGCGGCAGCCATCTCCTTGTCACCCGCGCAGAGAACGTCTGGCTGGCCACAACTCAGGTGCAGACGTCCAACCAGAATTTGGTCGTTGGCAGGTGGCCGCTGTGCGATTAGCGTGAGCGGCCAAGCGACACTTCGGGGGAGGTGTTCGCGCGTCGGATCAGGTTTGATCCGCGCTGCGCCGTACCCCTGTCGACATTCGAACGGAGTACCGGGTGAAACTGACCGAAGAGCAGTGGGATATCGAGCATCTGTGGTCTCATCTGCAGAAGGCGGCTGAGCTCGAGGCTTGGACGATTCCGTACTACATGGCCACGATGTTCTCGATCGAGGACCGGTTCAGCGAGCCCTACCAGCTGATCCAGTCGGTCGTGCACCAGGAGATGCTGCACCTCCAGCTCGTCGCCAACGTCGCGAACGCCTACGGCTACAGCCCGACGATCGACGCAAGCGCGTTCGTCTACGACGGCCAGACCATCCCGCACCTGGACTTCGCGCTCGATCCCGACAACCCGACCGCGCTCTTCGCGCCGTACAGCTCGGCGATCGGGCCGCTCGACACCGAGCGGATCAACGGGATGTGCCTCGTCGAGTACCCCGAATGGGAGACGGGCGGAACCCCGGATCTCCGCGAAGACGTGAGCGAGTACGGGAGCATCGGCGAGTTCTACGACGCCGTCGAGTACGGCGCGCGGCTCCTCTCGTCCCAGATCGTCGGCGGGCGCCGGCAGGTCGACCTGTTCTCTGCCTTCTACCGCGACCTCCCAAAGCTCGTCGTCGACGCCACCGGCCCGGGCGCCTTTGCCGAGGTGGCCCTCCTCATCGACATCATCCGAGACCAAGGTGAAGGCGCGAAGGCCGCCGACGCGATCGCGCCGCCGTTCCGCAACACCGCCGACGACTCCCAGCCGGACCTCAACCACTACGACAAGTTCCGGCAGATCCGAGATGAGGCGCAGGCCGGGACCGTGCCGGCCACCTACGCGCTGAAGCCGGTCGCCGAGTACACCGCCGACGACCAGAAGCGCCTTCGCATCCTGGTCGAGAACTTCACGGCGTTCAGCGGGATGCTCACTGCGCTGTTTGCCGGCGGGAACCCGGATGGGTTCGCGCCGCTGATGGCGACGATCGGCGGCAACATCCTCAGCTGCTGGAAGAGCGGCGTGACCCCCGAGTTCACCGTCCTGGAGCGCGTCGCATGACCACCGTGTTCAGGCTCCACCCCACGATCAACTTCGCGCGCGTCGGCACCAGCGACGAGTACTACCTCTCGCCCGAGACCAGCGCGGGGCTGCCGCTCCCCGGCGCTGGCGACACGGTCGGCGGCCTGCCGATCAAGGCTGGGACCGACGACGAGCCGATCACCAGCGACGACCTCCGCGACGACCAGGGACGCCTGCGGCGCCAGGCCGCGCGGTTCCGGCTCTTCGCGTACGACCTCGACGGGCCCGACACCTATCCCGCAGGCGGCGGCGTTGAGATCCTCGCGGGCTCGACGCTCCCCGACGGACGCGTCGTGCGCGAGGTCATCTGGACGGTCCACCTCGCCAACAAGAAGGCGAACGCCTACAACGTCGTGCCCTCCGAGGGACTGAACGCCTACGACGGCAAGGTTCCGCAGCTGCGCAACCCGAACGTCTACGGCGACATCGACGCCGTCGCGCGGATCCAGCAGCTCGTCATCGACCCCGGCCCGCGGACGATCACGAGCACGCAGGGCGGCGTCGTGGCGTTCGACACCCCGACGCCGGCGAGCTCCTCCGATTGCGCCGGAGGAGTCTCCGAGTGGCCGCAGTACCCGAAGTCGTTCCCGCGCGACTCCAACAGCCAGCTGTTCGAGCCGTCGGGGCCGCTCGACACGCTCGGCGAGCTCACCACCGACCAGGACGGCCGCCTGCTCGTGCTGGCCGGCCGCGGCAAGACCGCCGCGCAGTACGACGAGTACGGCGACCCGATCCCGTGCACCGGCGACCTCAACAACAGCAACTGGTTCGATGACGCCGCCGACGGCCCGGTGTCGGCCACCCTCGTCTTCGCCGACGGGACCACCGAAGAGGCGCACGGCGCCTGGGTGGTCTGCGGAGATCCGGCCTACGCGCCGCAGATCCGCAACGTGGTCTCGGTGTGGGACGACGTCTACGACGCGTGGATCCGGGAGCTGGAGCTGCGGCCTGAGATCTGCTCGGGCGGCACGTTCAACCCGGCCTACACGCCGACGTTCGCGGGCGACATCTACCCCGTGTTCCGCGCCGCCGCGATGCAGCGTTGGACGGCGAACCTGCCCGAGTTCGCGGTGCGCGCCCATGAGGCCGTCGACGCGATCAGCGCCGACGACGACCCCGACGCGACCATCATGTCGGGGCTCGCGTTCCTGCGAAACCCCAACGTGCCGCAGGAGCTCAGCGTCGGCGTCCCCCTGATGCCGCTCTCGCTCGGCGAGGCCGGGACCGACTTCCTGGCCGTCAGCCGGACGCAGTACTTCTTCCTCGAGCAGTGGAACGCGGGCCGCTACGACCGCGGCGGCGATGGCGCGCTCGGCCCGGGCGAGTACCTCGACATGGCCTCGCTGAGCAACTGCCTCGGCGGCCGGTACGTCCCGGGGATCGAGGTCAGCTACCCGATCCGCCAGCCCGACATCTACCACACCGACTGGAAGACCTCCGGCACCGGTCCGTTCCGGATCAAGCACAAGGCGCTGGACTACGCGGCGGCCAAGAAGGGCGCGCCGTGCCTCACCGGCGGGTGGATCCCGCTGCACGGCATGACCGACGGCCTGGAACCTGGCGACGTGACGAAGTTCATGTCGATCCCGTGGCAGACGGACTACAACTCGTGCTCGATCCATCAGGCGAGCATCAACACCTCGGGCGAGAACACCGCGACCGGCAACCCGCTGACGCTCTACTGGTCATGGCCGTCGCAGCGGCCCGACGCGGTCTACCCCGCGACCGAGGTCGTGCAGGGCGTGCTGCCCAAACGGGTGTGGTCGATCCGCGGCCCCGGCACGTTGACGACCGACCCCAAATCCGCGGCGACCTTCCAGAAGGCCCTCCAAGCGATCACGCAATGGGATCGGATCGGGGTCGTGCTTCAGGGCACGGCGATCACCGGCGACGACTACCCGGCCGACTTCTTCCTCGAAGCCGAGAGCCTGCTCTCCAACGACGGGCAGTCGGTCAACGCCGTGGCGACCTGGCCGTTCAACGCCAACCCCTCCCCCCACTCCGAGTGATACCTGGCGGGCGGGCGGGCGTTGCAGCGCGATCGGTGTGACGTTGCCGTCCTCGGCGGCGGCCCGGCGGGGCTGGCCGCCGCGATCGAGCTGCGGCAGCGTTCCGCGCTGGAGGTGGTGGTCGTCGAGCCGCGCCAGGCGCCCGCCGAGCGGTACGGGGAGTCGCTTCCGCCCGACATCCTGATCGCCCTGGACCGCCTCGGCGTGAGCGCCGCGTTCCGCGACGACGGGCACCGGCCATGCCCGGGAAGCGTGTCGCTCTGGGGCAGCGACCGGCCTGGGTTCAACGACTTCATCCTCAATCCGCTCGGGCCGGGCTGGCACATCAGCCGGGCGCGGTTCGAGTCCATGCTGCGAGCGAGGGCCGTGGCGTGCGGCGTCTCGCTGCGCACAGGCGCACGCGCGGTCGACTCCACGGCGGCTGACCGTGGATATGAACTCACGCTCCGACTCGCTGGCGGAACGCGCAGGGCGTTGCGCGCAACGTGGGTGGTCGACGCGACCGGCTGGCCAGCATGGTTCGCGCGGCGGCAGGGTGCGGTGCGCTGCGCGGTCGACCGAAAGGTGGCGATCGTCCGGTTCGCGACGGTCCGGGCGGGGGCGTTCACGGCGCAGACCGTCGTTGAGGCGGCGCCAGACGGCTGGTGGTACGGCGCGCCGCTGCCGGGCGACCAGGTTGTGACGGCGTTCGTGACGCTGCCGCAGACCGCGCGCGATGTGATCCGCGACGGCCACGCGGGCTGGCGCGAGCGACTGGCGGGCACTCGGCTGCTTGGGTCGCGGTTGGCGGACTGCGAACTCGACCACGAGCGCTTCCGCGCAGTCGCAGCGCCCTCAGGAACTCTGGACCGGGTCGAAGGCCGCCAGTGGCTGGCGGTCGGCGATGCGGCCGCCGCCTACGACCCGATCGCCGCGCGAGGCATCCACAGCGCGCTGGCCGACGCCCGCGGTGCGGCCGCCGCGATCCTCAGCGAGCTCGGCCTGGGAACGGCGCCCGCGCTTGGCTATGCGCAGCAGGTCGAGGCGCGCTTCGAGGACTACCTCGCCAACCGGCTCGCGCTGTACGCGCAGGAACGCCGCTGGCCAGACCAGGAGTTCTGGCAAACCGCGGTCGACGCGCCTGCTCACCTGCGAGCCACGGTGCCACGCCGAGGTGGTCACAGGTGGGCGCCAGCGTCCATTTGACGCGCATTTCTCCACACGTGTCCCCCCGAACGCCATTCAGAATCGCGTTCGTGAATTCATTGTCATTTCTGTGTTGCACTAGTTGCTCACGTGTGCAAGGTTGCGCGGCACACCGACGAGCTGGCGGTTGACCGCAAACCGCTCTTGGTCGCCAGCGATGCGGAATACGGGTCCTGTCTGTGGACTCGTATCCCGTCTGCCAATCTCGGCCGGTGCGCTGCGCATGTCCAGACATGCGCGCATAGGTCCCTACCAGGAAATACATATGACACGTCATGCTCTCCCGCGGCTTGCCGCGCTCACTGCCGCCATGCTCGTTCCTGCGGTCGCCCCCACGGTCGCCTCGGCGGCCGGCACCGCTCAGATGGTCAGCGGCGGCACGCTCCAGTTCACGGCTGCCGTCGGCGACACGAACACGCTCAAGGTCACGCTGGCGACCCCCAACATCGTCCTCGAGGACACGACCGCTTCGCTCAATGCGGGGTCGGGGTGCACCCAGGTCACCGCCCAGAAGGTGAACTGCCCGTCCAACCTGACCACCGGCGTGACGATCGCCACCAGCGACAAGAACGACTCGATCGAGTCGACGGTGCCGCGCGACGTGTCGATCGCCGCTGGCTCCGGCGACGACACTCTCAAGGCGTCCGGCACCGGCTCGAAGTTCTTCGGCGGCGGTTCCGGCTACGACTTCGTGTCGTTCAGCAGCTCGACGGTCCCCGTCTACGGCTCGATTAACGGCAGCTACGACGACGGCCCGTTCGAGTCGAGCGGCTGGGACTACATCAGCAGCGACATCGAGATGATCGGCGGCGGTAGCGCAGGCGACGTCCTCATTGGCTCCGACACGCAGCGCACGGTCCTCACGGGCCTCGGCGGCGCCAACGACCTCACCGCCGGATCGGCGGGCGCTGACCTCCAGGGCGGCTCGGGCAGCGAGACGCTGAACGGCGCCGCGGGCAACGACGCGATCGTCGGCGGCGGCGGCACCGACAAGTTCGACGGCAAGGGCGGCAACGACACCATCTACGCCAAGGACGGCGTCGGCTCCGAGAAGATCACCTGCGGTTCTGGCACCGACACCGTGAGCGCCGACACCACCGACATCATCGTCGACCCGGCCAACTGCGAGACGATCACCTACTAGCGCAAGAGCGCGGCGTCGGCCGAGGGTTCGTCTCTGCGAACCCGTCCCGGCCGGCGCCGCGTCCGCGCGCGGCCGCCTTCGACCGGCCACCGCGCCGCACCAGCGGCGGCTGCACACATACGGTCGGAGAGCCACTGAGCGGGCGATCATGCCCGGTTTGCTTACGCTCTCCCCCGCCCCAGCAGGAAGGTCCGCATGTTGCTCCGCAAGACGCTCATCGGTGTGGTCGCCCTCGTGTTCGTCGTCGCCGCGGGGCTCGCCGGACTGAAGCTGCAGGCCGACAAAGCGGCCGGGGACTGGGGCGACGGCGTCCGCGCGAACCTTGCCCGCTACGAGCGGGTCTACGCGGCGGACCGCGAGCTCGTCGCGATCCAGAAGCTCTCGACCCAGATCGCCGCCGAAATGCCAGCCGACCTGCCGAAAGTCGAGCGGGCCGCGCGGATCGGCCCGGCGCTCGGCGCCCTCTACGAGCGCAACACGCCGATCCTGCGTCGGGAGATCGCCGACACGCCGAAGCTGGCGTCGGTGCCGCTCGGGCACCGGCTGAGCAAGCGGTACCGCGAGGCGCAGAAGCAGCAGCGCATCCTGATGGCCGACTACCGCCGCGGTCTGCGGATCTCCGTTGACGCCGCCGCGTTCTATCCGCGGATCGGGAGGGCGACCGATCGGACAAACCGCATCGTCGTCGCCGCGCCGCTGAAGGCGCTCACGAGCAAGGCGCTCAGCACGCTGCAGGAGGTGCAGACCGAGTTGTTTGGCGGTGACCGCGGCAAGGATCAGATCGCGGCGATCGACCAGCGGCTCAAAGACGACGCCGGCAACCGCTGGGTCTTCGTCCGCACGCCGATGCCACCCTCGTTCCGAGCCCGCAAGGACGGGATCCTCGCGACCATCGAGCGCCGCCGCGTGGCCGGCGAGGCCGCCAAGCAGGCGATCCTCGACCAAGACCTCGCGGCATGGCGCAAAGCGGCGCCGGTCTTCAACGCCAACGCGGAGGCCGTCTACGTGAAGGCCTACCTCCTGATGTTCAACGACGCGGTCAACCTCCACGAGGAGTTCGGGCGCCTGGGCAAGACGATCCAGGCGCAGAGCAAGACGCTATAGCGGCGAGTGTGGGACGCCCCGTCGAGGCGCCCCAGCTCATTCACTCGCGCACGTCGTGGTGGCGGCCGACGCCGTCGGAGCTACCGCCGTTGCGGCAGCACCGCTTGAAACCGGCGTCCACTGCCGCAGGGGCACGGTCGTGCAGACCTCGACGCTACGACGAGGCGACGGCGCGGACGTGCGCCGTTAGTTGCCTGGCAAGCTCGACCGACGCTTCGATCTCATCGCGGCGGATCGAGACGCTCTCGACGTTGAGACCGAACGGCACGCCGAGCCGGCGGCAGAAGTCGATCAGCTCGACGGCCGTCGCGATGGCCTGCTTAAGCGACGCCTGCAGCGGGTTCGCGGCGTGGCGAAGGTCGTTCTCGATCCAGCGCGGCACGTCGACGCCGAGCCAGCGCAGGAACTCGAGGGTCTTCATCGAGCCGCACGCCGAGAACGTGAAGACGAACGGCAACGGAGCAAGGCCGCGCGCCTCGCACTCGTAGCGGTAGTCCGAGACGAGGTTCTTCGCGGCATTGAGGTCGTAGACCACCTGCGTTACGAAGAACCGGCACCCCGCCTCCTGCTTGGCGATGAGGCGGAGGTGCTCGTTCTCGCGGCTGGTGTGGCGCTCCGGAATCGCGACGCCGCCGAGCAGCAGATCGGGTTTCAGGTCGCTGCGCATCGCCTGGGCGTCGGCGAGCGACACCGGGGCGACGGTTCCACTCGACGCGGCCCCGACCATGACGGTCAGCGTGCGCTGCGCGTCTTGCTCGGTGATCCACGAGCCGAGCGCCTCACGCTCGTACTTGCCGACCGCGCGGTACACCACCACCGGGGCGTCCCACCCCTGCAGATAGCCGGCCCGGTAGTCCGACGGATCGACCGTCGGACTGAACGGGAAGGGCCGCTCGGTCGGGTTGCGCGAGCTCTCGTCGTCGATGTCGTAGAGCACCAGGCCGTCGAGGTCGAGGCCGCGCAGACGCTCGATCGTCGCCGCGGCAATCTCCGGGAGCCGCTCAGCTGGTGTCGAAAGCCGCGGCGGCGTGATCGCAAAGAGGACGAAGCCTCCCTGCCCGGAGCTGATGCGAGTCGTGAGGGTCACGCGCCGGACCGTATCGGGCGCCGCGACGTACCGCTTAGGGTGATCCCACGCGATGCGCACATTGACCTTTGGCATGAACCTCTCGCTCGACGGCTACATCGCCGACCCGAGCGGCGACATCAACTGGAGCGACCCCAACGACGAGTTGTTCGCGTGGTGGCTTGAGCGGGAGCAGGCGATCGACCTGTTCCTCTACGGCCGAAAGCTGTGGCAGACGATGAACGCCTACTGGCCGACCGGCGACCAGCAGCCCGGTGCGAGCGCGGCGCACATCGCGTTCGCCGAGAACTGGCGGGAGACGCCGAAGGTGGTCTTCTCCTCCACGCTCGACGCCGTCGACGGCAATGCGCGGCTGGTGACTGGCGACGCGGTCGCCGAGATCGCGCGCCTGAAGGCTGGCGACGGCGGGCCGATGCGCGTGGGCGGCGCGACGATCGCTGCCGCTGCGATCCAGGCTGGTCTCGTCGACGAGTACGAGGTCGTCACCCACCCCGTGGTCGTTGGCGGCGGCATCCCGTTCCTGCCGGCGCTGAGCAGCCGCGTGAATCTGCGCCTGCTGGAGACGCGGACGTTCGCGAACGACGTCGTCGTCACGCGGTACGCGAACAAGCGGTGAAGGGGCCGTAGCGATCGAGACTCGCCGAACGCCCAGACGTCGCCGTGCTATACGCGGCGCGATTGCTCTTGGGCCCGCCGCATTTCGTGCTCGAGCTGCCCGGCGACCTTCTGCACCTGCAGCGACCAGCGGTGCTGCGCCTCTTTTGACGTCGGCAGCGCCCTTGCGCATGGCTGACGCCGCACCCTGCAAACGCGCCGCGGCCTGCTGCAGACGCCCGGCCTCGCCGGCCGACCCTGCGATCGCTTGGGCTTGCGCGGTGAACGAAGACATGGTCAGGTGGCCCCGCTCTCGGTCGCGGCTTCGAGTTGGTCGGCGTAGCGGCGGAACGTGTCGGCGAACGCCGCCTTCTCGTTGTAGGAGTACAGCGCCGCACTGCGCATCTCGCCGACGGCGCGCTCTACGCCGTCCCGGGCGAGGAGCACGAGGGCTGGCTGCCAGCGCCACTGGTCATCGACATAGAGCCAGTCGATCAGGATCTCGTGGAGCCAGAAGCGCTCTTCGTCGCCGCCGAGCGGCGAGTCGAGCCGAGCTTGCGCCTGCGCGATCGCGGCATCGACATCCAAGCCATCGTCGGCGACCAACCCGTCCCACCACGTCTCGACCGCGCTTCGGAACGCGGGTGGGACCGCGCGGCCAGCCTCGTGCGCATCGACCACCGAACGCAGACGACGGCCCACGGACTCGTAGACCGCGAGCCGCTCGGCGGGGTCGAACGTGGAGGACTCGAACGCCTCGGCGTCGGGGTCGTCGCGCATGGTGACGATCAGCGGCAGGACGAGCTCAGCCAGGCGTAGCGCTGGCTCGCGCCCATCGCTGTGATGGACGGACGCCGCCGCGAATACGAGTGCGGCGGCAAAGTCGGAATCGTCGACCGCATGCAGGACGGTGTCGCGGGTCCCGGCATCGGGGGCAATCTCCACGACAAGGTCGGCGACGGCGCGCCAGGCGGCCTCGAAGTGCGCCCAGCTGAGTTGAGGAGCGTCATTGCTCACGACGTAGCTCCACGGAGAGATTGGGGACGGGAATTCACGGCTTGGACTTCGGTGCTGGTGGTGGGCCGTCGGGGACATCGCTCACGGAACCTTGCGGTGGGTAGGCCGACGTTACGCGGCCATCGGGACGCACCCACACTTCGATCTTCACGCCATCGACCGTGTCGACGATGGAGCGCAGCGGCTCTGGCGGCACGGATGGTGGCCGAAGCTTCTCGTGTCGCGAGGCGATCTCTGCAACCGCGTCGAGGATCTTCTCGTCGGACCAGTCGCTCGGGAACAGTGTCTTGCCTGGCTGTCCCGGCCGCCGATGCCCGCCCTTGTAGCTCCACCCGCCCTTCTTGGCGTTCCAGTACTTCTCCCATCGAGGATGTGCCGTTCGGTCTTCGGCGCGACGAGCATCCGACGCGCTTTGGCAATGCGCTGCGCGCGCTGGTTCGCCGTCTCGATCTTCTTGCCGGCCGCGCCTGCGCCGCCTCCGGCATCGACGGCGTGGTGGATCTTGTTGCCCCACTTGGTGCCAGTCGCGCCCCAGCCAATGAACGGCACCATGCCCGCCAGCGACAGCGCGGCGTTGGTCTCGTCGCCGCGGAGGCCGTAGATCAGGCCGTTGACTCCGTCGGCCGGCTCTCCGAATCCGGGGACGAGTCCGAGGATGTCGAGGCCGAGCTGCGTGCCGTCGAGCGCCTTGCCGCCGTACTTGGACGCCGCGTCGCCGATGGCGTCGAGTGCGCCGCCGAGTCCGAGGAAGCCGTGGTCGTCGTCGGGTGCCCGCGCGGATGCGGGCGACGCGACTTTCGGCATGCGTTCCTCTTCCCAGGCGCTGAGGGTGCGCAGGTCGCTGACGCGGATGTCGCCGGCAGCCACCCGCGCAAAGATCGCGCGGCGGCGCAGCTCTCGCTCACGCCCCGGAACGCGGGCCGACACACCGAGCACGATCGCCCGCGCTTCGCCGACGGCGGCGTCGACCTGGCCCTTGATCGCTGGAGGTGCCCCCGCCGAGAGGCCCGGCGTCATGCGGCTCGCCACACCGGTCAGCGCGGGCTGCACTGCGCCAAGCGCAGCCGCCGACCGATCGAGGTCGGCGTCGTTCAGCGAGACACGCAGGGCTCAGCCGACCAGGCGGCAGATACAGCGCGGGCAGGACATTGCTGCGGAGCGTAGCGATCGTGCCTGTCGCGCTTCCAAGCGACTGGTCACACCGATACTCTGCGTGCTGCGTCGCGGTTCCCCCGCCCGGCGCGGACTCCGGGCATCACGCCCTCCCCACCCACCGTCCGCCACCGGAACCCGCCGTGTCACCCACTCGCCTACGCCTGCGCCGCTTTCCGGCGCTGGTCTTCGTCCCGCTCCTTCTCGCGTTGGCGCCTGCAGCGGCCACGGCTGCGACCCCCGAGGCCGCGCTCGTCAAACGCATCAACGCGAGTACGCACACGGCGAGCGTGAGCCAGGTCGTTGAGCTTGGCGGCGCGCTCTACTTCACCGCTGAACGCGACCACACGTTCCCGCACTTCTACCCGACCGAGCTCTACCGCACCGACGGCACGCTCGGCGGCACGACGCTCGTCTTCGACAGCGTTGACCCGGTCTCGTTCCTCCGCGTCGTCGAGGGCCAGCTTCTGTTCCAAGGCAGCACGGCCACCGGCCAGCTGAAGACGTACACGTCGAACGGCATGGCGGCAGGCACGGCCCTCGCGAGCTCACGGCTCACGGCCGCCGGCCCGAACGCCGTCGCCACCACCGACGGTTCCCTCTACTCCGCCTCGCTCTACTCGGCGGGCGGCGGCACGCTGGTCAAGCGCGCACCGGGTTCAGACGACCCGGTCGACGTCCTGCCGGGTGTGGCGGTCTACGACTACGTCGCGCTGGGCGACAAGGTCTACGTCGCCGGCGCGCTGACCTCGGGCCCGTTCGATGAACGCGGCGGAGTATGGGTGACCGACGGCACGCCGGACGGCACGAAGCGCCTCGCGAGGCCCGCCGGTGCGACCTACACGAGCGCGGGGTCGCTCACGGCCACGACGGACGCCGTCTACTTCATCGGCTCCGGCCCGGGGATCGGCGGCGGACCGGAGACCGACGACGGCCCGTTCACGCTCTACCGCGCGACCGAAGCTGGCATCACGCACATCACCAGGCCCGACGGCAGCCGTCTCGACAACACCGAGTCCCCGCGCGCGATTGGGAGCAAGGTGACCTTCCACCTCCGTGAGGACGGCAAGAACGCACTCTGGGTAACCGACGGGACGCCCGCCGGCACACAGCAGCTGATCGGCCCCGACCTCGCCCTGACGGCCGTGAACCGCAACGACGCCGACCGCGCGTCGGGCGGCTTCGTCTTCACCGTGCGCGGCGGTCGTGAACTCTGGCGGACCGACGGCACGCCCGCGGGCACCACGCGGGTCGGCGAGCTGCCGGCAGAGCTGGAGCCATCGGAGCTGCGGGACTTCACCGCCCTCGGCGGCAAGGTGTGGTTCACCGCTTTCACCGGCCGCTACGGCAGCGAGCTTTGGAGGGCCGACGGAACGCCCGCAGGAACCTCGCTCGCCTTCGACCTGAACACGCGCCCGGTCGGCGCGTCGATTTCGGGCGCGGTGCGTCTGGGCGACTACGCGTACTTCCAAGCGACCGACGGCGCCCTGCACCCGCAGCTTTGGCGCAGCAACGGTACGGCGGCCGGCACAGAGCTCGTCACGAGCTTTTCCGTCCCGTCAGGGCGGATGAACCCCGGCTACCTCAGCTTCACGGTCGCCGGCGACGCGATCTATGTGGCCAACGGCGGCATGATGGCCAGCTCCCTCTGGAAGGTCACGCCGAACGGTACGAAGACGCTGCTGCTTGGCAAGGACGAGCCGTCCAACGCGGGGCCGGGCATTGCCGGCATCACGCCGTGGCGGAACGGGATTGCCTTCGTTGCCGACTCCATCGATGCCGCCGGCTCCACGATCTGGACCTCAGACGGCACCGCGGCCGGTACGAAGCCGCTGCCAGGCGGGATTGAGACGTCGGACAAGAGCCCGCTCCGGGCGTTTGGCGACAGCCTCTACTACGCCGCCCCGACCAGTACGGGCGAGCAGCTCGCCAAGACCGACGGCACGCCCGGCGGGACGGCGGTGCTGACGACGTTCCCGGGTGCTTCCGTGCTGAACCCCATCACCGACATCGCTGAAGGCCTCGGCGGAACGCCATGGTTCGCGCGCCTCGGTGCGGGCTGGAACAGCACCGAGCTGTACCGGGTCGACCCTGGCGCTACCAGCGGTGCCGCCCTCATCACGCAGTCGTCGTCGATCGGTCGGCCCATGACTGCTTTCGGCGACCGCGTCTACTTCGCGAGCTACAACGAGGGCGACGCGGCGCAGAGCGGGATCTGGAGTTCAGACGGCACACCCGCCGGCACCCGACTCGAAGAGGCCGGCACGTCGGGGGCCCAGGTGATCGGTACGTCGCTCACGTTCATCCGCTCAAGCGGCGAGTGGCCGAACCGGCAGTCCTCGCTTTGGACGACGAAGACGACGTTTGCTGCTGCGACACGCGTCGACGCCGGTGCTGGCGAGGTCGGGCCGGCGTTCGAGGCGAGCGGGCACCTCCTGTTTGCGAAGTCGACCGAGGCACTGGGCCAGCAGCTGTTCGGTGTGGCTCCGCAAGCCGCTACGCCCGCTCCCGTCGAGTCCGATCCCAAGCCGGTTCCGCTCGACGAGAACAAACAGCCAACGCCAGAGCAACCACAGCCTGCGCTGCCGACGCCGACGCCGACGCCGCTGCCGACGCCGACTCCCACAGCGAAGGGGTCGCTGGGCAGCATCGACTTCAAGGCGAGGGTGGCTCGTGACCGCACGGCGCCCTACAAGTTCAGCCTCGCGGGCGAGCTGAAGGCAAAGCCGGGCAGCAAGCTGTCGGGCACGCAGTGTCTTGGACGCGCGAGGATCACCATCCTGCGCGGCGCGAAGACGGTTGCGACGAAGGACACCGCGGTGGCGGGGAACGCTGCAGGCCAGTGCGTGTTCAAGCTCGAGATCGCGGTCGCCCGCGGCAAGCTCGCCCGCCGCGGCAGCCTGAAAGCGAAGGTCGCCTTCGTCGGCTCGGATCAGCTCGCGGCGTTCCGCGCGCCCGGTCACGTGAAACTCAAGTACGGCTAGGCGGCCGACGGCCGCTGTCTCCGTGGCCCTTGCCGACCATGCGCAGCATCCGCACATTCAGCACGCGCGTAGCCGACCGACTCGTAGGTCTTCGGCCAGTCTTCGGCGCGCCACTGTTCCGGCGACTTCGGGGTGTAGTCGGCGTCGACCTTCATGAAGCCGCCCGGGTTGTTCACGCGGTCGGTGATGTCTTCCCCAGTCGCGTCGTAGACCGGCAGCCCGGCGCCGCGAAACGGCGGCAGCAGCATGGCGAAGTCAAACGCGATCGACTGCTCGCTGCCGTCGAGCTGCTCGTAGTAGGCGACGCCTTCCTCGACGCGCTGGATGTGTGCGCCGAGGATCGCCCGAACGCCGCGTTCGCGGAACAGCGACTCCGTCCACGTCTTGCTCGTCGTCTCGAAACCCTGCTGCTGGAAGACCATCTCGCCGACGCCGAAGTCGCCGAGCGCCGCCTCGTTGGTGATGTAGACGACCTCGGCGAGGTCTCGGACGCCGGCCTCGCGCAGGGCGTGATCGACGTTGAACGTGTACTCGAACGCCGCGCCCTCGCACGTGCAGGTGCCGTGCCCCATCCCGATGAGCAGCCGCTCCTCTCGGCCCTCCTCGCCCGGTGCGGTCGAGACCACGTCGACGGCGCCCTGGCTGCTCTCGTCGTCGCCCTCGGGTCGGAGCGCCACGGCGCGAGCCTGAATGAACTCGATGCCCTTGCGCGCGTAGACCGGCGCGAGCGGAAACGTGACCTGGCGCTCCTCCATCTGGCCGACGCCAACCCAGATGTTCGACGGAATCCAGTTCCAGTCGGCATTTGGCGAGACCACGGTGACGGTGTGCTTGCGGCCGAGCATTCGGCGCAGGTGCAGGGCTGCTGTGTGGCCGGAGATGCCGGCGCCGAGAACGACGATGCGACTCATGGGGTTCCTTCCGCGAGCGACGTCGCTCTCGTGCAGAGCGACATCCAATAAAACCACTATACCCGTTTACAACTAGTCAGGGGTATAATTGTCGATGCACGCGGGTGGCGATGGCACGCGGCGACGCCAGCCAGCTACTCCGGGTCGCGAATCGGCGAGACAACCCGCGCCAAAAGACACGCGCAGGCGCGCCGGGTTGGGAAAAGCCCCCGCCCTCCCGCCCGGCGGGGACG
>JAEZDB010000275.1 GCA_023429855.1 Actinomycetes bacterium | reverse complement strand
TCGTGCCGTTCCGCGGCGAGTACTTCGCGCTCGCTCCGGCCTCCGAGGGGCTCGTCCGCGGACTCGTCTACCCGGTGCCGGACCCCGAACTGCCGTTTCTCGGCATCCACCTCACGCGCCGCATCGGCGGTGGTGTGCTCGTCGGGCCGAACGCTGTGGTGGCCTTGGGACGCGAGAGTTACCGCTGGCGCGACGTCGATGTGCAGGATGCGGCCGGGCTCGCGCGCTGGCGCGGGACCTGGAAGCTGGCCTCGCGGTACCGGCGCGCAGCCGCCGGCGAGCTGTGGCGGTCGGCCAGCCGGCGGGCGTTCGTGGCCGAGGCGCGCCGTTACGTACCCGAGTTCCGCACTCGCGACGTGGTGCGCGCTCGCGCCGGTATCCGCGCCCAGGCGGTTGACGACGACGGGCGGCTGGTCGACGACTTCGTGCTCGACCAGGACGGCCCGATCGCGTGGGTACGCAATGCGCCTTCGCCCGCAGCCACGTCGTCGTTGGCCATCGCCGAAGCGCTCGTGCGCCGCCTCGGCGCCTAGTCGGCGCGTGTGGCAGGGCGCACACGAGCACCCGTTTTGCGGGAGTGTCGGCGCACGGCGGACCGCACGTCCGCGAGTATCCGGCGGGTCCGCAGCCGCGGACCCTGCGTTCCCGCTCCAGGAGCCTGCCGACTGATGTCTGCCCCCACCATCACCCCCGACGCCACCGAGCGCCAGCTCCGCGAGCGCGTCCTCAAGTGGATTCTGATCGTCTCGTGGGTCGACCTGATCCTGCTGCTGCCGCTGCTCTACGGCCTCGCCGCCGGCGACGACTCGCTCAAGCCGATCTTCGGCCCGATCCACGGCACGTTCTTCCTCATCGACATCGGCCTGATCGCCTACGGCGCCGTCAACAAGTGGTGGGGCTGGTGGTACCCGGCCGTCTCGTTCTTCACCGGTGGCCCTCCCGGCGCCATCCTCGGCCACGGCAAGGCACGCCGCGAAGCCCTCGGCGAGTAGCTCGCAGCTGCAGTCGGTCGCCTACAGCAGGCCGACGATGGCGGCGCAGTCCCAGTTCCGGGCGCCTGCGCCGCCAGCCCAGAGCTTGGCCGCGAGGCGGTCCTGCTCGGCTTTGCCGGCCTTGTAGGCGTCGCTCGTCGAGCCGCCCATGCCCTTCCAGGTGGACGGGATGAACTGGTAGTAGCCGGAGGCGCCTGCGCTGTTGGGCGGCAGGTTCTGGCCACCGGACTCGCATTGGACGATCGCCCACGGGATCGCCCACGGGCCGCCGGGGCCGGCCTTGTCGACCGAGGCCTTCTGCTGCGCCGCGATCAGGCGCTTGAGGGTGCGCTCAGCGCGCTTGCGGTCGGTCCTGGTGGCCTTGAGCGCCTGGAGCCGTGCGGCGCGAGCCTGGGCCAGTGCCGTCCGACGCGCGGCGAGCGCAGCCGAACGCTGCGCCACGGCGTCGCGCTCGCGGCGCACGGCCTGCGTGGCCTCGCGCTGCTCGGGCACGACCTTTTGCAGGCTGCGCTCCAGGCGCGAGGTCTCGGCACGGGCCGTCTTGACGTTCTTGAGGATCCGCTGGTTGGCTTGGCGGACGCTCTGCTCGTACTCGACGCGATCGAGGACCTGCTCCATGCCGTCGCTGTCGAGCACGATCGTGGCGAGGTCGGGGCGGCCGGCGGTGTAGGCGGCACGCAGCTGACCCGCGAGGACGACGCGGTCCCGGTCGAGGCGGCGCTGCTGGTCGGCAAGACGCACCTTGGAGGCTTTGAGCCGCGTCTCGGTGCGGTCGAGTTTGGCCTGCCAGCGGTCGAGGTCGGCCTGCGCTTCTGCCTGGCGCGCCTCGAGCACAGCGACGCCCTTGGCGGCGATCTTCTCGAGCTTCTGCAGACGCGCGGCGGCCGACGCCAGCGACTGCTCGGCAGACTTGCTGCGCTCGATGCGGTTCTCGACCTCGCCTTGCGTGGCACCCGTCGCCCCGAGCGGGACGACCGACCAGAGCGCGAACGGCGCCGTGACCGTGACCGCGGCGATCGCGATCGCGCGGCGGCGCGGAGCAGGCTGTCGACGTGAGGGGGCGGGCATCGGCGAGCAGCCGCGAACGGATCGCGGCCGACCAGCGACGGTAGCGCCGGTGGTACCAGCGGTGCGCAGGTCCGCGTGCACTGTGCGCGATGGCACTAGGCTGCGCGCCACCAGGCGCTCCACGTGGCGTCTCCCCTCCCCGCTCGACCCTCGGAGCCCTTCCGTGCCGCCCATCTCCCGTGGTTTTCTCGGCCGCCGCCACGACGCGCCAGAGCCGTCGCGCGTGCCGCCAGGGCAGCACGTCGTCCACGACTGGCCGGTGCTCACCTACGGGCCGACCCCGCAGACGCAGACCGCCGACTGGACCTTCAGCGTCGACGGTTCCGTCGCAGCCGCCAAGCGGTGGACGTGGGACGAGTTCCAGGCGCTTCCGCAGGAGACGCTGACGAAGGACATCCACTGCGTGACGAGCTGGAGCAAGCTCGACACGACGTGGACCGGCGTGTCGCTCGACGTGCTCTTCGCCGACGTCGACCCGACGGGCAAGTTCATCTCGGCCTGGTGCGACGGCGGCTACACGACGAACCTGCCGCTGGCCGACGTGACCGGCGGAAAGGCGTGGATCGTCCACACGTACGAGGGCAACCCGCTGCCGCGGGAGCACGGCGGGCCGGCACGGCTGCTCGTGCCGCACCTGTACTTCTGGAAGAGCGCGAAGTGGGTGCGCGGCATCACCGTGACCGAGTTCAACGAGCCGGGCTTCTGGGAGCAGAACGGCTACCACGACCACGGCGACCCGTGGACCGAGGAGCGGTACGGAGCCGGTTGGCGCTGATGCGCGACCCGAACGCGTGGCAGGTCGCCACGGTCACCGACGTGATCCGCGAGTCGCCGCGGGCCGTGACGTTGCGGCTCGACCTCCCCGATTGGGGCCCGGAGCACCACCGCGCGGGGCAGCGGGTCGACATCCGCCTCACCGCCGAGGACGGATACCGAGCGACCCGCGCGTACTCGATCGCGTCGCCGCCGCAGTGGCCGGCCGTTGACGTGACCGTGGAGGAGATCATGGACGGCGAGGTCTCGCCCTACCTCGTGCAGGCCGTGCAGCCGGGCGACGAGCTCGAAGTGCGCGGCCCGATCGGCGGGGCGTTCACCTGGGGTCCGGCCGACGGCGGCCCCGTGCTCCTGATCGCCGGCGGCTCGGGCGTCGTCCCGCTGATGTCGATGGTGCGCGCGTACGTCGCGGACCGTGCGCGGCCCGACCACGCCGAGGTCGACCTGCGGTTGCTCGTGTCGGCGCGCACCCTCGCGGACGTGCTCTACCGCGACGAGCTCGACCGTCTGCACGGCGGGGAGCTCGTGCGCCGCCACTTCACGTTGACGCGTCAGCCAGCTCCGCCCGATTGGCAAGGGTCGGCGCGGCGTGTCGACGCCGAGATGCTCGCGGCGCTCGGGCCAGGGGCAGCGGATGCCCCGCGGATCTTTGTCTGCGGACCGACGGGCTTCGTCGACGCCGTCGCCGATCTGCTGATCGCGGCAGGCCACGCGCTGACGGCGATCCGGACCGAGCGGTTCGGCCCGAGCACCTGACGCGGCGCGGCGCCGCCGCCGCCAGGCGTACATACCCAACCTGGCGTCCAGAACGGGCCGCAGGTGCCGATGTCGTGAGCGAATGCGAAAGCTCGCGCCAGCCCTGCTCGGCCGTGTGACCAGGCGGTCGATCGTTCACAGCCCGCACACCTGGAACGCCACGGCCGCGACGTTCGTGATCTTCGCGATCACGGACCTCATCGTGTCGTTCGCGATTCCGAGCCTCGACGCCAGCCGTCTCCACGTGCTCGCTGCATGCATCGGCGCGGTCGGACTTGCGATCTTCTTCACCCGCCCGCCGGAGCGCGGATCGGCCTGGACGCACCTGCTGGTCGCAGCGGTCTACTGCGGCGTCTCGTTCGCCGTGTGGGCGCACGCCCCGCAGGGGTCGGCTCCCTTGGTCACCGGGATGTTCATCCCGGTGCTCATCGCGTTGTGGATCCCCGAGCGCCGTGAGGCTACCGCGCACCTGACGTTGGCGTGCGTGCTGCTGCTCGCCGCTTCGCTCACCGGCGGCAACGACCCGCAAACCGTCGCCGCAGTGCTCTGCTTCCTGCCCGCGCTCGTCGCCCTGTACATCGTGACGACCGCGGTGCTCGACGCCCTCGACGCCCAGGCTGACGTCCTCGACGACCTTGCCCTCCGCGACCCGCTTACCGGCGTCGGCAACGGGCGGTTGCTCGCCGAAGAACTCCGCGCGGAACTCACGCGGCATCGGAGCGCGGGCCGCCAGCTCACGGTCGTCGACCTCGGCGTCGACCGCTTCGACGAGGTCCTCGAACGCATCGGCAGCGCCGCCAGCGATGCCGTCTTGGTGGCCGTCGCTCGGGCGCTGCGCAATCTCGCGCCGTCCGATGCCACCGTCGCACGCATGGCCGGCGACCACTTCATCGTGGTCCTGCCCAATACCGGGCTCGAGGCCGCCGACGGCTTCGCCGAGCGCGCGCAGCTCGCGCTGCCCGCGCAGGTCGGCGGGGGCGCGCTCAACCTCGTCGTGGGAACCGCCAGCTATCCAAACGACAGCGTGCGTGGGTCCGACCTGCTCGCGCTCGCTGCCCGGCGCCGCGCCGCGGCATCCGTGCCGCGAATCGCGGAGGCCGGAGCGACCGGCGAGAGCGGCCCATGGCAGGTGATGCTAGGCGGCTTCGAGCCGCTCGCCACGCCGGAGGTACCGCCACGCGTCCGGCGGATCGACATCGCCGCCGACCGCTGGATCTGGCGGGCCATCGGCTTGGGCATCGCCGGCTACTCGGCGGTGTCGCTCATTGCCTGGGCAGTGATCGACGGCTTCGCCGCTGACTGGTTTCCGCTGGCTGCCGGCATCGGCATCATCGGAGGCGGCGCGCTGCTCGTGACGCGTCCGGCCAGGATCGAGAGTCCTTGGAACCATGCTGTGGTCGCCATGGGATACGCGCTCCCAGTCATCGCGCTCGTAGCGGCCTCACCCCATTCGTCGTGGGCGACGTGCACCGGTCTGCTGTCGCCCCTGCTCATCACGGCGCGCCTGGTCGACCGCCGCCAGGTCGTCGCGCACCTCGCGGTCCTGACCGTGTTGCTCACGGCCGCAGCAATCGTCTGCCGCGTCGACGCGCCGACAATCGTCGGCGTGCTCGCCCTCACCACGAACTCGTGGATCCTCGGCATCTGCACGCTCGTGGTCTTCGAGGCCGCCGAGCGGCAGTCTGCGGAGATCGCCGGGCTGCTCGTGCGCGACCCGCTGACCGGCGTCGGCAACAGCCGGCTGCTGCACGAGCGGCTCGAGGACGAGCTCGCGCGCCACAGCGCCCTGCAGATGCCGCTCGTATTCGTCGACCTGGAGCTGCGCGCGTTCGACACGCTCGTCCATGAGCGGGGCCGTCGGGCCGCCAACGCGCTGCTCCGCGAAACCGCGCGCGTCGTCGGCGAAGTCGCCGGCCCGGGCGCCACCATCGGTCGCATCACTGGCGGCCGCTTCGGCGTGCTCCTTCCGCTGACCGACCTCAGCGAGCCCGAGGGCATCAGCGTCGGGTCGCTGTCCGCCGACCTGGCTGCCGGCATCGCCGCGATCAACGGCGACGCCGTGGCCGTCGACATCGGCATCGCGCAGTACCCCGAGGACGCCGTGAACGCCGACGGCCTCCTCGCGCTCGCGACCCACCGACGGCAGCCCGCCGCCGTTGCGCCCGTCGGGCTTGCCGTGGTGCCGACCCCGGCCACCGCGCTTGACGCGAACGCGCACTCCCACCGGCGCGCCGGCTAACGGCGCACCCACCGCTCGCGCCGGCTCTGGGGGCGGCGGCCGCCGACACCACCGCCCCCCAGAGCCGGCTGTCGGCCAAAGCGCCGAACCCGGCGTCATCGTCGACAGACCCCGCAGCGTCGGCACGCCCACTTCGGACCGCGGAGCCCAGCGCGGACGTGGCGGAGAACCGTCGCCGGCTCGACGGTCGACCGACTCCACGACCCCGCTCGGCGCGGCAAAGATGCGCGTATGACCACCGAGCACGCTCTCCAGCCGTTTCCTGGTCGCGCGGCCCTCAAGCCCGCCGACCGCGCCGACGCGAAGCGCCGCGCCCCCGACGTCGACCTTTCGAGCTACGCCGCCGCGCGCGGTCTCAGCGCCCTTGGCAGCGGGACCGCCGCCGCTTTCGCCGCTGCGATGCCCGGCCGCCCTGACCGTCAGTTCAACGTGCTCGAAGGGCCGCTCGCCCCGGGCCGCGACGGCGTGCTCTTCCACCACCTGTATGGCTGGCCCGTCGACCTCCACGGCGAGGCGCGCAACGCGACCTTCTACAGCTTCGTCTGGAACCCGAGCGTGCCGAAGGGCTGGTGGAAGCCGGATCTGGCATGGGTGCCGTACCTCGGCGACCTGTCGACGACGAAGCGCCGCGACGACATCGAATACGCCGTCGGCGTCCCCTGCACCACGATCGCCACCGCCGTGCCCGAGGCCGCAGGCGTCCCGAGCCGCGTCGCCGAGCGCCGAGACGGCGATACCCCGCTCCACACCGCCCGTGCCGGCATCCTCAGCGCCTTCGGCGGCCGCCCGTTTTGCCGCGTCGAGCTCACCGGCGGGATCCTCTCGGTGACCGTCGACGGGTTCATCTCGGGCGACACCGAGCTCGACCGCTTGCGGGCAGCCGTCGCCGGCGCGGCGTCGGACCTCGTGGCGCAGGCCGACCAGCTCACGGCCTCGCTTGCGCCGCCCCCGGCCGACGTCAAGTCGCTGTTCTCGTTCGACCTCGGTGCGCGGCGCCGCAAGCGCGAGGCCAAGCAGCGCGCTGCGAAGTAGCGCGCAACCCCGCGCCGCGCGGCGGGTCAGCCCGCGAGTTCGGCGATGAGCGCCTCGACGACGCTCGGATCGAACTGCGTGCCGGCGCAGCGGTGCAACTCGGCAACCGCCGCGTCTTGCCCCATGCCGGCGCGGTACGGCCGGTCGCTGATCATCGCGTCGTAGGCGTCGCACGCGCCGACGATCCGGGCACCAAGCGGGATCGCCTCGCCCACGAGGCGGTCTGGATAGCCGCCGCCGTCAAAGCGTTCGTGGATCGCGCGGACGAGCGGCGCGACCGTCCGCGTGAACGGAATGCGCTCCAGCAGCCGCCCGCCCGCGTCGCTGTGCGTTTTGATCTGCTCGAACTCCTCGTCGGTGAGCTTCGCTGGTTTGCGCAGGATGTCGCTGGGGACGGCGATCTTGCCGATGTCGTGGAGGATCGCGGCGTAGTGCACGTCGCGCAGGTCTCGGCCATGGACCCCGAGCCGCGTGGCGACCCGTTCCGAGAGCTCGACCACGTCGCGCGCGTGCTGGGCGGTGTAGGCGTCCTTGGCTTCGAGCACCTCGATCAGGGTCCCGAGCCCCACACCTGGCCGTCGACGGTGATCGGCAGCGACAGCTCCGAGCCGGGGTCGGTCTCGGCGTCGCGACCGAGGTAGTCGGGGTCGAGCTGCGTATCGGGCACCCGCGAGATCTCGGCCGTCCGGGCGACGCGGCCGTTCACGCCCGACGCGATGTGCTGCTCGAAGGCGAGGAACCCCTGCTGGTCCACCAGCGGGCCGGCGGCGGCCACCACGCGCAGCATGTCGCCGTCGAGACGCTGGATCACGGCGAGGTAGTACTGGAACGCCGTGTGGAGCTCAGCCACTGCCAGTCCGGCGATCTCGCTCGGCGTGTGGAGCGGCGCGAGCTGCACCGAGAGCCGCGCGGCGACCGCGAGGCGCTCGTGTTGCAGCCGCTCGGTTCCGGCCTCCGGCACCGGATCGGCGACCAGTCGCGGGCGTCCGGTCCCCCGGCGGACGTCGTCTTGGCGTTCAGGGGCGTGCTGGGCCGCAGCGCGGCGGCGAGACGCGGTGGATCGCTCCATCGGTGGTGGCGCCTTTGAGGGGAAGTGGGTGGGCGTGGTGTAGACGTCGGCGCTCTGACCACCGGGACCGGCCGAAGACGCTAACTGCACCGGTATTCGGCGCTGCACGGGCCAGGTTGAGAGGCGATCAGAAGTTCTTGGACATCCGTTCAATCTTCATTCGACCGTGATCGAGAAGGTCGCCACGAACGGGTGGCCCGGCTCCGCCACGCGCAGCCCGTCACCCGTCACGAGCGCGTTCGTCGGCGCCGCCATCGGCTCAAAGCAGATCACCGGGTCGTCGGCCGGCGCGAAGATCTGCGCGGCCGGGTAGCCCTCGTCGAAGGTGACGGTCACGCGGCGTCCGCCGCCCGACACGACGAACTGCGCGCCGTCGGCGACGCCGCAGTACCCCTCGTCGAAGGTGCGCTCACCCCGCGTGAACGACTCGGCCGGCGCCGGCGCCGACGCACCGGTCGGGATCCCGCGCACATCGACCGGCCGGTGCTCGAGGGCTGGAAGCTCGACCTGCCACTGCTCGCGCGGTACGCCCGGCAGCGTGATGTAAGGGTGGAAGCCGAACGCCAGTGGCACAGCCTGGTCGCTCGTCGGGATGATCGTCGTCTGCACCTGCAGGCGCCGGCCTTCGAGCGTGACCGCGATCTCGACCTCGTGCGGGTACGGGAACGAAGCGAGCAGCTCGGGCGAGCTGAAGTCGAACGAGGCGACGAGCTCTTCGCGTTCGTCGCCTCCCGGCACGATCGGCGGCTCGACCCCCCACTCCGAGCTGGCCGCCAGGAGGCCGTGCATCGGCAGACCACCGGGGTCGTAGCGCAGGCCGAGCGAGCCTTCACGCAGGTCGACCCCCACGCCGGCGGCGCGGTACCCGGGCCCGCTCAGGCGGTTGGCCCAGGGATGCAGGAACGGGATCCCCATCGTCTTTCCGAGTTCCAGGTAGGCCTGGAGTCCGCGGCGTTGGCCGAGCAGCTCGGCGTCGCCGTCACGCAGCGAGACGCCGATCATGCCGGCGTCAGGCACGTAGGTCGCGCGGAGCTGCGAACCGGGGTCCCGGTCGTTGATCTGTACGTTCTGTCGCGCGGCGCTGCGGGGCACCGCGTCGTCCCCATGGCTAGGCACGTCCCGAGCATCGCACGCCTTGCCGGTGCAGTGGTCACGCCACCGTTCAGATGCGATACCGCGAGTCTCCCAGCTCCGCTTCCAGGCGCCCGCCTCGCGGCCTACACCGGCTCTGCCTCGAGCGGCAAGACCTCGCCGGACTGCTCGCAGCCGCCGACCACCTCGGGTGCTCCGGCAAGCGCGCCGCCGGCACAGTCCTGCGCCGGCACGATGCGGCGCGGGTTGCGGATCCCGGCGAGCCCGATGACGCCGCCCAGGGCCACGAGCAGCGCCGCCACGCCGACCCCCGTGCGGAACGCGTCGACCGCCGCTGCTTCGACGGCGTCGGCGATGACCTCGGCCTCGCCAGGCTCCAGGTTCGCGGTGTCGGCCTGCGCGAGTGTGCGCTCCATGGCAGCGTCGACGGCGGCGACGCCGGCCGGGCTGAGCTGCCGGCCCGCCAGCCCCTGTTCGACGGCGCCTGAGAACGAAGCCGCGACCATCGCGCCCACGCCCGCGATCGCGACGAGTCCGGCGACGCGGGCCACGGCGTTGTTCGTGGCCGACGCGATGCCGGCATTGTGCTCGTCGGCGTCGGCGAGCACCGTGGCCGAGAGCGGCGCCACCGTCAGCGCCAGTCCCGCGGCGAAGACCAAGAGCCCCGGGAGCACGTCGACCACGTAGTCGACGTCGGCCGGCATGCGGGCCAGCCATGCCAGACCGGCGGCACCCAGCAGCGGGCCGCCGCCCATGAACGCACGCGGCCCGAGGCGATCGGCCAGCGCGCCGGCGCGCTTGGAGCCCAGGAACATCACGACCGTCACCGGCAGCGTGACGAGGCCGGCCTCGAGCGCGGAGTATCCGGCGACCTGCTGCAGAAACAGGACGAGCAGGAAGAAGACGATCGACAGACCGCCGTACATCACGAGCGTCTCCAGGTTGCCGGCCGTGAAGTTGCGCCGGCGAAACAGCCCCAGCGGCAGCATCGGGTCCTTCGCGCGCGACTCGTGCACGAGGAACAGCGCGAAGAACGCCACGCCGGCCGCGATCGGCAGCGCGACCCGCGCGGAGCCCCACCCCCCTTCCGGCTGGCTGATCAAGCCGTAGACGGGCCCGGCGAGCCCGGCCGCGCAGAGCGCGGCACCCAGCCAGTCGAGCTGGCGCCGCGGCCCGGTGCCGACCCGGCCTGGCACGACCCGCCAGACGAGCAAGAGCGTGATCAGCACGAACGGCACGTTGATGAGAAAGATCCACCGCCACGAGGCCTGGTCGACGAGCCAGCCGCCCGCAAACGGCCCCACGACGCCCGAGATCGCCTGCCAGGCCGTCCAGGAGCCGATCGCCGCGCCGCGCTCGTCGGCCGGGAACACCGCGACGATCACCGCCAGCGCGCTCGGCGTGAGCAGCGCGCCGAACACCCCCTGCAGACCCCGTGCCGCCACCAGCACCTCGATGGTCGGCGCAAGCGCGCACAGCAGCGACGCGCCTCCGAACCCGGCGACGCCCAGCGAGAAGACGGTCTTTTCGCCGAAGACATCGCCGAGCGATCCGCCGACCAGGATCAGCGAGCCGAGCGTGAGCAGGTAGGCGTTCGACACCCACTGCTGCCCCGCCAGGCCGCCACCGAGCTCGTCGGAGATCGCCGGCAGCGCCACGCTGACGACCGTCGCGTCGAGTCCGACGACGAACGATCCGAGGATCGCGGCGACGAGCGCGAGCTGTTTGCGGTCGGAGGTCATCGGACGGCGACACGAGCCATGGCGCCAGTCTAGGCGCCGGACCCCCATGCCCACTTTCGGATACCAGCGGTTGTCCAAGTGAGCGGCTTTCCGCCAGACACAGCGCGTACGCGCCCGTACTCTGCCGTCCCATGCCGTCTTTCCGCACGAAAGCGGGGCTCGCTCTCTCGACCCTGCTGCTCTCCACCGCCGCCCTCGCCGGCCCCGCATTCGCCGCTGGCGACGCCGACCCCGCCGACAAGTGGGGTCGCTGGCTCGCCTCGCCCCGCGAAGGCACCGTCCGCTCGCTCGATTTCATCGGGCCGCTCCTTTTCGCGGGCTCCGCTGACGACGGGGTCTGGTCGTCGCCGACCGCCGTCGGCCCGTGGTCGCCGCAGAACGGCGGCCTCGAGTCGACCGCTGCGGCTGACGACGTCCGCCAGATCAAGGTCGCGCCCAACGGGCTGGTCTACGCCGCGACCAGCGCCGGCCTGTTCCGCTCGCCCGCCGGACAGGGCGGTTGGACGCCGGTCGGCCAGGGCGTGGGCTCGCGCAAGCTCAACATGGGCGGGATCCAGTCGATCATGTTCAACGGCCCGACCGGCACCGACATCACGGTCGCCGTCGCCGGGGCCGCTGGTGCTGGCGTGTACTACTCGTCCGACAACGGCGAGCACTGGGACCGGGCGACGGGCATGAACAACCCGGAGTCCGTCTACTACCTGACGTCGGGCCCGCTCCAGACCCCGATGTACGCGGCCGCCGACAACGGCGTCTACGCGTCGCTCGACTTCGGCCGCTCGTGGGTCCTCACCTCCGACGGCATCCCGCCGGGTGAGACCACGCTCCGCGTCGCGGTCTCGCCCACGAACCCGAAGGACCTGTACGCGTCGACCTCCGGCAATGTCTACCGCTCGTCGACCGCCGGGCTGACCTGGGAAGACGCCTCTGGCAAGGACGGCCAGCACCTCCCCTCCGGCGGCAAGCGCGCGTTCTTGCTTACGCCCGACCTCTCCGGCAAGTTCGGCCCCGCTCGCGCGCTGGTCGGCACCGAGCAGGGCGTCTACGCCACGATCGACAACGGCGACCACTGGAAGCCGATGTCGGGCGAGACGTTCATCCCCGACCAGGGCACCCCGATGAAGGACCGCATCGTCTGGTCGCTCAACCTCGGCTTCTCGACGCCGCTCATCATGGCCGGCACCGCAGGCTTCGGCGTGTTCAACGCCCCGATCTTGCCGATCTCCGCCGGTGCGCCGACCATCTCGCCGCTGTCGTCGCTCAAGGCCGGCACCAAGCTCGAGATCTCCAACCTCGATGAGACGAACATCAACGTCGGGGAGCGCAAGCACATGGGCTTCAAGGGGACGAAGCCGTACTTCTACAGCTACCAGTGGGTCAAGTGCAGCAGCACGAGCAAGGCGACCTGCACGGACCCGATCCCCGGCGCGACAGACACCTCGTACGTGATCCCCGCGGGCGACGCCAACAACGGCAAGCACTACGCCGTGAAAGTCACGGCACGGAACATCGTCTCGCCGAACCCGATCACGGTGACGTCGACGGTCACCACGGGCACGCCGGCCGCACAGCCCGGCACCGAACCCAAGCCCAAGTCGGGGTGGAGCCTCGCCAAGCCGGCGGGTCCGTTCCTCGACGGCACGGTCTCGGTGAACGCCGGCACCTGGCAGACGGAGAACAGCTCGACGACGATCACGCCTGACGCGGTCTCGTACCGGTGGGAGCGCTGCCTGAACGCAACCTGCAACGTATTGCCGGGCGCAACCGGCTCCAGCTACAAGTTGCGGCCCGCCGACATCGGCTACTTCATCCGGTCCTACGTCAGCGCGTCCAAGGCCGGTGTGTTCGGAAACTGGTACCTGGTCGACGGCACCTCGACGGTCATGAACAAGTTCCCCGTCAACACGGTCCTCCCGGCGATCGTCGGCGACGCGTGGGTCGGCTCGAAGCTCGGCTCCTCGGCTGGCGGCTGGAGCGGCCACGACATGACGTTCGAGCGCCGGTGGTTCCGCTGCGAGGCCGACGGCCTGGGCTGCAACCCGATGGCGTTTCCGGCGCAGACCGGGGCGACCTACACCGTCGTCGCCGCCGACAAGGGCAAGCGCGTCAAGCTGGAGGTCACGGCGATCGCCAAGGACCCGAGCCAGAACCGCAAGACGGTCGTCTTCTCCGCGGCCAGCGCCGTCATCACCGATCCGCCGCCGCCGGTGGTCGACGTCCCGGTGCTCCCGGAGACGCCGCAGTCCCCGAACCCCCCGCAGGCTCCGCAGAACCCGCAGCAGCCGCAGCAGCCGGCCAAGGACCTCGTCGAGCTCAAGCTTCCGAGCAAGCTCAAGTCGGGCGCCAAGATCGAGGCCCCGAAGACCGTCACCGGCTTCAAGAAGGTCACCTACCAGTGGCTGCGCAACGGCAAGAAGATCAAGAAGGCCACGAAGCGCACCTACAAGCTGACGAAGGCCGACCGCGGCAAGAAGATCTCCTGCAAGGTCACGCTGACGCCGGCCGCCGGCGGCAAGAAGGTCACCTTCACGACGAAGGCGATCTCGGTGCCGAAGAAGTAGCGCGGCCTGCGAACGGCAGACGCCCGCCCCGGTACGTGACCGGGACGGGCGTCGAGGGCGAGACCAGGGGCTGGCCCCGGCGGGAGGTCGCGCTACGCGGACGCCTTGACCGGCGACGGCACGATCCGGATGTAGGGCTTGGGCTCGTCCCAGCCGTCCGGGTACTTCTCCTTAGCGGCGTCGTTGGAGACGGAGCCGGCGATGATCACGTCTTCGCCGGGCTGCCACTGGGCCGGGGTCGCGACGGCGTGCTCAGCGGTGAGCTGCAGCGAGTCGATGACGCGCAGGACTTCGTCGAAGTTGCGGCCGGTCGTCATCGGGTAGATGAGGACGAGCTTGACCTTCTTGTCGGGGCCGACGACGAAGACGTTGCGCAGCGTCTGGTTCTGGGCCGGGGTGCGCTCCGTCGGGTCGCCCGATACGTCGCCCGGCAGCATGCCGTAGAGCTTGGAGACGTTGAAGTCGGTGTCGCCGATGACCGGGAAGGTCGGGCGCGTGCCCTGCGTCTCCTCGATGTCGTCGAACCACTTCTGGTGGTTGTCGACCGGGTCGACGGAGAGGGCGATGGTCTTCACGCCGCGCTTCTCGAAGTCGCCGTTGATGAACGCCATGTAGCCCAGCTCGGTGGTGCAGACCGGCGTGAAGTCACGCGGGTGCGAGAAGAGCACGGCCCAGTCGTCGCCGATCCACTCGTGGAAGTTGATCGTGCCGTCCGTCGTCTCGGCGGTGAAGTCGGGGGCGGTATCGCCAATCGTGAGGCCCATGAAAAAGGTCGTCCTTGTGAGCGAGGTCGAAGGGTGCGAGCCCGCAAACTCTCAATTCGCGGGAAACTCCGAGGAGTATGCCGCATTTAGACTAGCCGATGGAGATTCCGGCGGCGCGGGGCCTCCTACTGGGGGCTTCGGGCTAGCGCCGCGGACCTCTCGGCGCTAGCCCAAACGCCTTACGGGAGGGTGCAGCCGGTGTCGCCCGGATCGGCCACGTAGTCGCCGTCGACCTGCGAGGCGTTGACCGTCGGTGCGAGGCCGAGGTTGTTCCGCGCGGCAAGGTAGGTCGCGGCGGCCGCGGTGTCGTTGATGCCACCGGTGTAGCCGCTGAGCTTGAGCGTGCCGAGCGGGCCGCCGGCCATCCGTACGCGCAGATCCTGGAACCCGTTGCGCCCGGTGTTCTGGAGCGAGTTGCGCTCCGCACCGGTGCCGCCGAAGTCGAGGCAGCCGTTGCCCTCGTCGGTGGCCAGGCTGCCGAACACGAACCGCACGCCGTAGGCGAAGTTCACCCCGGCGTCGGGCTCGCTGAGCGTGTTGCCGCGCACCGTCGCGTGGAGGTCGGGGTCGCCGTCGTTGGCGACCACGTCGATGAACGTGAACTCGGTGTTCACGATCGTGTTGTTCTCGATCAGCATGAACGCGTCGGACTGGCCGATCACGTTGCCGTAGATGCCGACGTTGGACGCCGACCCGGAGTTCGCCTCGCCGACCGTGCCGATCGCGTTGTTCGAGACCGTCCATCGGGCATCGCCCGTGTGGTTCGTCGTGGTGTTCAACGAGATCGCCGAGCTGTAGGCCCGTTCGATGTCGTTGCCGGTCGCGGTGACCGTCTGATCGCCAGCTCCGCCAACGCCGAGCGCGATGCCCCCGCCGGCCATGGTGTTGCCACCTTGGTTGCCGGTCCCGCGGAGCGTGTTGTTCAGCACCGACACCGTCTGCGTCGACGAGTTGGAGTCGTCGGTCGTGATCTGGATGTGGTCGCCGCGGTTGTTCTGGAACAGCACGCCCGAGATCGTCGCGCCGGTCGTGTCGCCGGCGCCGGTGTTGCGGATCGCGATGCCGTCGTTGCCGGTCGTGGGGCTGTTGCTGGCGTAGGTGCCGCCGGTAATCGAGAGGCTCGAGATGTCGGCCGAGTCGTTCACGATGGTGACGTTGTCGTCGGCGCTGCCGGTCACCGTTGCGCCGGTCAGCGCGATCGGCCTGAACGCGGTCGATGACAGCTCCGTCATCTCGATCCCTGACTCGCCGACCGCGTTGCCGTTGGCGGTGACTTTCGAGGCGCCAGTGAGCATGAAGCCGTTGACACTCGCGCCGCGGATGCCGTCATCGGCGCCGTTCGTCACGTTGAAGTTGGCGAACTGCACGTCGTCGGTGTTGGCGAGGCTGACCCCGGGTCCAGACGACGCGTTGATCGTGCCGCCTGAGTCGACGGCGCCGGTGCCGGTCACGTGGAGTCCTCCCGCGGAGCCGGTGTCGGCGATGACGATGCCGCTTGGGGCGCCGTTGGAGGCGACCGACTGGAACGTCACATCGGACGCGCTGATGTCGGGGCCGTTGATCTCGATGGCGGTGCCGGTCGTCGCCGTCGCCGTGTTGGCCGTGCCGGTCACCGCGATCGTGCCGTTGGCGCCCGTTGCCGTCAGCGCTTTGCCGCTGCCCGAGTCGAGGTCGAGCCCGCCGCCGGAGAACGTGAGGGTGTGGTTGCCAGCCGCCGAGAACGTCACGCCGGCCGACGCGCCCGTGTCGAGCTTCTTCGTCGCGCCTGAGAAGGTCGTCGAGCTGCCGCCCGAGCCGCCGGTGATCACGACGCCGCCGCCCGCGTCGTTGGTGTCGTTGATATCGCCGGTGAACGCCACGGCGCCGCCGGTGCGGTTCGTGACCGACGCCGAGAGGCCCGCGCCGTTGTTGATCGTGCCGCCGTAGGTGACCGAGCCGGTGCCGGCATCGACATCGACGGCGGCCGTGGTCTGGCCGGCGAGGCCCCCCCCGGGCCGGCGCGCGCCCCGGCGGGCGCGCTGAAGGTGCCCGCGCCGATGTCGTTGATGCGAATGCCGCGGGCGCCGCCCGTCGAGCTGACGGAGCTGAGCGCCACGACAGGCTGGGTTGCGGGGTTCACGCCGTCGGAGTTGAGATCGACGGCCGTAGCTGCCGAGCTGACCGTGGCGTCGCCCGAGTTGTTGACGGCGATGCCGTTGGCGCTGCTCACGGTCAGGCCGGTGCCCGTGGAGGTGACGTTCAGGTCGTCGAGCGTGAGCGAGCCGGTCGTCCCGGTGATCGCCACGCCGGTCGTCGGCGAGGAGTTCACCGTGACGCTGTCGACCACGCCGGAGAGCGCCGTGCTCCCCGTCAGCGTGAGTCCGCGGCCAGCGCTGCTCGTGATCGTGTTCGTGCCGGCCGACGTGAAGTTGACCGTGCCCGCGTTGTTGGCGAGGACGGCGTCGCCGCCGGTCGTCGCGACGTTTGCGCTCGTCACATCCCAGGTGCCCGAGGTGCCGTTGAGCTCGAGGCCGCCGCCGGTGCCCTGCAGGACGACGTCGTCGATCGTGCCGGCCGCATCGCCTGCGCCGCCGCGGATCGCGGGCGTCGCCGAGGAGGTGATCTGGACGCCGGTCACGACGTTGGCATCGTCGACATCGACGGTGCCCGCGAGCTGCGGACGGTTCGCGGCGTTCGCCGTGTGGAGCGTGGTGGCCCCGACGGTGAGCGCTGCGGCGCCGCCGATCAGACGCTGGCTAGCCAGCAGCGCGACGGTGTCGTTCAGGCCCGTGCTCGTGCCCGTCCCCGCGTACACGTAGAGGTAGGCCCCGGTCGTGGTCGCAGCCACATCGGCCTCGTCGAGCGTGTCGAACGGCGTGGCAGACGTGCCGTTGCCGCCCGCTGCCGAGCTGTTGTCGACGTACCAGACGCAGCCAGAGATCGAGAAGTTGATCTGGCCCGTGTCGGTCTGCGGAGCGCCCTCGTTGTCGGTCACCGTGTAGGTGGCGAAGTCGGAGGTGTCGGTGCAGCTCGTGCCTGCGGCCGGCGTGTAGGTGTAGTCGCCGTCGGCCTCGATCGTGAAGACGCCGCCGTCGTTCGACGCGGACGTGCCGGCGACGACCGAGAGGTTCGAGCTGTCGACGTCGGTGGCGCCCGCGAGCACGTCGCCGGAGATCGTCTTCTGCGGACCGCTCGGGTCGGGAACCGCGTCACTCGGGTCGTCGACGACAAAGGCCGTGTTGCCGATCGCGGCGTTCGCGCCGGTGTGCGTGACGTCGGCGGCGCTCGGTGCGTCGTTGACGGCCGTGACGTTGACGGTCGCGGTGGTCGTGCCGGTCAGCCCCGGGGTGCCGTTGTCGGTCGCGCTGAACGTGATCGTCCGGGCCGCTGTGGTCGGCGACTCCGAGTTGTTGGCGTAGCGGACGGCGCGCAGCGCAGCCTGGTAGTTCGCGACGGTGTCGGAGCCGCTCAGGGTGAGCTCGCCCGTGGCGGCGTTGTAGCTGCCCGTGATGTTCACGGTACTCACGAACGAGAGCGCGTCCTGGCCTGACTGCAGGCCTGCGGTGATCGACACCGTTGCACCGGTGATGGTCGCGCTGTCGGCGTCGGCCAGCGCCAGCGCTGGCGCGATCGCAGTCGCCGCGTCGTTCTCCGTGTAGCCGAGCGTGCCGCCGCCGCCGAGCGTCGGGGCGTCGTTGACCGGCTGGATCGTCACGGCGTGCGTCACGGCGCTGCTCGGATCGGTCCCGTCGGTAGCGACGAAGCTCACCGTGCGCGAGGTGGTCGGGTCGTTGCTCGTGTTCGAGAACGTGATCGAGCGCAGGGCTGCCTGGTACTGCGCCACCGTGGCGGTCCCCGAAAGCGCGAGGACGCCAGTGCCGGCCGTGTAGACGCCCGCGATGCCGTTCTGGTCGGCGAAGTTCAGCGTGTCGCCCTGGGCCGACGAGAAGCCCGTTGTGATCGACACGGTCGCGCCGGTCAGGTTCGCGCTGTCGACGTCGGCGGCGACGATCGCGTCGTCGACCGCGACCGCGCTGCCGCCCTCGGTGAAGGTGCGGACGTTGCCGACACCGGCCGTGAGGGTCGGCGCGTCGTTCTCCGGCGCCACGGTGACCGTGGTCGCCACGCTGTTGCTGTTGGCCTCGCCGTCGTCGGCGATGAACGTGACGGTGCGATTCAGCAGCGAGGGCGTCGCGTGGTCGTTGTTGACGTAGCGCACGGTGCGCAGAGCCGCCTCGTAGTTGGCCTTCGTGTCGGTGCCGGTCAGCGTGAGCGTGCCCGTGATCGCCGACCAAGAGCCGGTGATCGAGGCGGTGTTCACGAACGTCAGCGCGTCCTCGGAGCTGTCGAAGTTGCCTGTGATCTGGACGGTCGCGCCCTCGAGGTCGGTGTCGTCGGAGTCGGCGACCGTGATCAGGCCATTCAGGATCGATGCGGTGTCGTCCTCCGTATAGGCGAGCGTGTTGCCGCCGCCCGCGAGGCTTGGCGCGGTGTTCGACGACACGACGGTCAGCGTCGTGGAGACCTGATTGGAAGTTGCGGTGCCGTCCGTCACGCGGAAGTCGATGCTGCGCTGCAGCGTCGACGGCTGGCCCGAGACGTTCTCGAACCTCACCGAGCGCAGCGCGGTCTGGTAGGTGGCCGCGCTCGCCGTGCCGCTCAGCGTGAGCAGGCCGGAGCCTGCGTTGTAGCTGCCGGTGATGCCGTTCTGGTTGGTGAAGAGCAGTCGATCGTCGGACGACCAGTTGCCGCCGATGGCAACGGTGCCGCCCGCGATCTGGTCGCCGTCGAGGTCCGCCACCTGGATGGCGGGGTCGACGGCCACCGCAGCGTTGCCCTCCGTCCACGTGGGCGATCCCCCGCCAGCCAGCAGACTGGGCGCGTCGTTGGCCGCCGCCACGGTGACGGTGCGCGTAGCCGACGCGGTCGCCGCAGCCGCGTCGGCGACGCCGAAGGTGACGGTGCGCGTCGCGGTGCTCGGGGTGTGCGAGGAGTTCGCGAACCGCACGGCACGCAGCGCGGCTTGGTAGTTCGCGACGGTGTCGGTGCCCGACAGCGTCAGGGTCGCGGTGCCGGCGTTCCAGCTGCCGGTGATCGACGCGGTGTTCACGAACGTGAGGCTGTCTTGACCAGACGCGTAGTTCGCGGAGATCGCGACCGTCGCGCCAGCGAGGTTCGCGTCGTCGACGTCGGCGAGGACGACGCCGGGGTCGACCGCCACGGCACCCGCGTCCTCCACGAACGCGGCCGAGCCGCCTGTTGCGTTCAGCACGGGCGCGTCGTTGACCCGCGAGACGGTCACCGTGGTCGTGACGGCGTTGCTCAAGAGCGTGCCATCGGAGACGCGGAACGAGACGGTGCGCGCAGCGTTCGACGGGTTGTCGGTATCGAGGTTGCGGTACTGGATCGAGCGCAGCGCCGCCTGATACGCAGCCACGGTGTCGGATCCGGTCAGCGCAAGCGTCCCGGTTGCCGCCGTGTAGACGCCGGTGATGTTGGCCGTGTTCGTGAAGAGCAGGCGGTCATCCGAGGTGTCGAGGCCGCCGGTGATCTGCACCGTCGCGCTCGCGAGATTCGCGCTGTCGGGGTCGGCCGCGACCACGCCCGAGTCGACGGCGACGTCGGCGCCGCCTTCGGTGAACGTGGGGCTGCCGCCGCCGGCGGTCAGCACCGGGGCGTCGTCGGTCGTGGTGACGTCGACGTTCGACAGGACCGAGTTGCTGGCGTTGCTCGAGAGCGCGCCGTCGTCGACCGTAAACGTGACGACGCGCTGCGTCGTCGACGGCGCGCTGCCGTTGAGGTTGCGGTACCGGATCGAGCGCAGCGCCGCCTGGTAGTTCGCGACACTGGCGGTGCCGGTCAGCGTGAGCACGCCGGTGGCGGTGCTGAACGAACCGGTGATGCCGTTCTGGTCGGCGAACACGAGCCGGTCCTCGGCCGAGTTGTAGGCGGTGGTGATCTGCACCGAGGCGCCGGCGAGCGTCGAGCTGTCGACGTCGCTGGCACCGATCGAGGCGTTGACGAGCACGCCAGTCGCGTCGTCCTCGACGAACGTGACGGTGTTGCCGCCGTTGCTGAGGACCGGCGCGTCGTTGACCGGCGAGACGACGACCGCGGCGTCAGCCGGGGCGCTCGCGTGGTCGGCCGGCTCGCCGTCGTCGACGACGAAGCGCACGGTGCGCGTGGCGCCCGACGGGTCGTCGCCGTCGCTGTTGGCATAGGTCACTGTGCGCAGCGCTGCCTGGTAGGCCGCCGGCGTGGCGTTGCCCGTGATCGTCAGCGTGCCGGTGCCGGCATTGAAGTTCGCTGTGAGACCCGGCGTCGCGGGGAGAGCGAGGACGTCCTCGGCGGCGCTGTGGCCGCCCGTGATCGTGGCGGTGGCCGAGACGATCACGTTGCCGTCGACGTCGCCGACGGTGACGCCGTTGTCGATCTGCACGGCCGCGCCGCCCTCGGTGAAGGCAGGCGACGCACCGCTGGCGATGACCGTCGGCGCGTCGTTGACCGCGGTCACGGCGGCCGTCGACGAGACCACGTTGCTCGCGTGGTTGACCGCAGCGCCGTCGTCGACCTGCAGTTCGATCGTGCGGGTGGCCGTCGAGGGATCGGCCGTGTTGGCGTTGCGGTAGCGGACCGAGCGCAGGATCGCCTGGTAGTCGGCGAGCGTGGCGGAACCGGTGAAGGTGAGGACGCCGGTGCCGGTGTCGAACACGCCGGTGATGCCCGGCTGGGCCGTAAAGGTGAGGCGGTCTTCGAGCGCGACAAGACCGGTCGTGATGCGCGCGGTGGCACCTGTCAGGTTCGGGCTGTCGACGTCGGTGATGGTGACGGCTGGCGTCACAAGCGGGCCAGTTGCCGTGTCCTCGACGAACGTGACCGCTGCACCCGCGCCGGTGAGGACGGGGGCGTCGTTGACGACGCTGACCGCGACTGGGCGGTCGGCCGAGGCGCCGAAGACGTCGCCGTCGGTCGCGCGGAACACGACCTGGCGGGTCGCCGACGACAGCGCGCTGCCTGGGTTGCTGAAGGTGACCGAGCGCAGCAGCGCCTGGTAGCTGGCAACGGTTGCCGTGCCGGTAAAGGTGAGCACCCCCGTGGCGCCGTTGTAGGCGCCGGTAATGCCGGGCTGCGCCGTGAAGGCGAGCGCATCGTCGCCCGTCTCGAAGCCGGCGCCGATGGCGACGGTTGCGCCCTCGAGCTGCGTGTCGTCGACGTCGGTGATCGTCACGTCTGCGTCGACCGCGACCGCGGGCCCGCCCTCGGTGAACGTCGTCGTGCCCCCGCCAAGCGTGAGCTTCGGGGCGTCGTTGACGGGTTTGACCGTGATCTTCACGGTCTTGACCGGTGTCTTCGCTTTCCCGTCCGAAGCGGAGTACGTGAACTGGTCTTCGCCGCTGAAGTCGGGGTTCGGGGTGTAGGTACGCCGGGCCGGCCCTGGGCCGGCCGTGAGCGTGCCGTGCGACGGACCGTCGATCACGGAGAACGCGAGCTCATTGCCGTCGGAGTCCGTCGCCGGGAGCACGAACGACACCGGAGTATCTTCGTCGGTCTCCACCGTCTTGTCGCTGGCGACCGGTGCCTGGTTAAGGTCGAGGTTCGTCGGTGCTTTGAACGTGAGCTGAAGCTGCGGGGGCGCGGGGGCATCAGCAATTTGCTCTGCCAGGTAGCCGTCGCCGCAGAGGGTGAACGCGCGCGCAAGCATCCAGGCCATGAACGACTTCGTGCGTCCCTCGGCTTTGGCCCGTGCGCCCGCCTGGACCTCTTCGGGACGCGACAGGAAGCAGCCGAGGCCGATGATCTGACGATTCGTGAACTCGAGCAGCCCGTTGGGGTTGAACGCGTTGTCGACCGGCGCTCCAGCCTCGTTCACCACGTCGCCCAAGGCGGTAAAGCTGCCGCCTTTGCCGCCGGTGGAGGCTGCGGAGAGCAGCAGGTTCGGGGTGCCCTGGATCGCCGCGATGAACGCGCCGGACTGCGGGGCGTCGACCTGGACCTTGAACGTGACCGACGGATGCTCGCCCATCAGTTTGCGCAGTGCAGTGGCCGTGAGCATCTGGCGCTCGAGGCGGCCGTCCTTGCGGGCCTTGAGCCCGATGTTGATCGCCGGATCCTTGCCGGACGAGGTGCCGCCGCCCGCGAGGTAGATGAGGATGTCGCGGCAGCCCTTTTCCTTGACCGCCTTGGCCACGAACTGCGCCGGGGTGCCGTCGGCGTAGCGGTACCACTCGGTGAAGAAGCCGGGGTTCAGCAGCGAGATCTCGCGCAGCACCCGCCCAAGGGCTGCTCGGGTGGCGTCGACCGGGCCCGCGTCGAAGAAGTCGCCGAGAGTGTCGCTGATGCGGATCGCACAGGAGCCCTCCTCAACGAGCAGGCGCGCCGCCTCGCGGCGAGCGGCGATCGCTTCAGGATCAGAGGCGAGCGTCGACGGCAACGGCGGCGTGGCCTTCTCGTTGCCAGCTCGCGCGGCGCGCGCCGCACGGGCTGCGACCGGCCCGCTGGTGACCGCGCCAGGGGCGACCTTCCACGACCGCACAAAAGCGCGGTAACGCGCATCTCGATACGCGGCGAAGCTCGAAAGGAACTCGGGGAGCCGTACCCCGATGAGCGGAGGCCAGCTGAGCGTCTTGGAGATCTTCACGCGGCCCGAGTTCTTGCCGACGAGCACAACCCGACCCGGGTGCTCGTAGGCCTGGTACGGGCCGCGGTCTTCGTAGAAGAACCACGACGGCTCACCTGCGGAGGTGAGCATCACCGGTGCCTTCACGACTTGCACGCCTGCACGACGGAGCGCCTTCCGACCGGGGGTCGACACCTTCGGCTTCGTGGATGACGGACCCGCTTGGCGAATCTTGGTGCCGCTCGGAACTGTCGTCAGTTTCCGGAACAGCACAACAGGAGCTTTGCCCTGCTCAAGCTTCAGCGCATTGATTGCCCTTCTTTCTGCCTGCTTCTGCGTGACGGCCGCTTCTGCGGTCGACACGGCAAGCGCGGGGGTGAGAGCAAAAACGGAGGCGAGGAGCAGTGCACCTCTAGCGCGTGGAACAGGCATGTGGATAGGCGTCTCGGCGGGTCGGACCGAGCGACCACGTGACCGTATCCGACGTGTCAAACAGACGGTGGGTGAGTTCGCCCGTCTGGACAGATGGCTCGAATCTCCTGCATGACCGGGCGTGTTTGGGCGATACTCGGGGAGTGAGGACCTCCCCCGCTCCCATGACCCGCCGCCGCCTCCTCAGAGACGGCGCGGCCGGAACCGCGGCGCTCTACGCCGCCTCTCGCTTGGAGGTCTTCGATACGGCCGCAAGCGGCGCCCCGCTCTCACCTGCGATGCGCCGGTCCACCTGGATGGCGCTGACCGGTTCAACCGTCTCAGCTGGCGGTCACACCTTGCAGGTTGTCGAGGTGGCGGATCTCCCGGTCGCCGCATCGATCCCCGCCCTCCAAGGCCACGACGGCGCGTTCGTCGTGCGCTTCAGCGGACAGGCCGGGGTGCCGGCCGCGAGCATGCCGGTCCGCGCCGACGGCGGGCTGGCTGCCGACGTGTTCATCGCGCCGGTCGAGGCGCCGACGACGCCGCAGCTCTACGAAGCGGTTATCGACCGCACGATCCGGATCGCCGGTGTGAACGAAGAGGGTGTGCCGTCGGTCATCGAGCCTCCCGCCGTGCGGACCGCGGCGATCGCCGGCCCGGCGCTGCCGGGCGGCCGGCGCCCCGTCACGCCGCGGGTGGTCTCGGCCAAGCTGCGC
>JAEZDB010000270.1 GCA_023429855.1 Actinomycetes bacterium | reverse complement strand
CGCTCGGGCGGTCGACGGCGCCGACGAGCCGCGCGAACGCCGCGGTGGGCGGCGTCAGCGCGGCGGTGGTGCCCAGCGCGATGAGCCCCGCGAGCACGGCCTCCGAGTAGGTGCTCATCCGGCGGGGCCGCCTCGGGCGGCGCAGCCGGGTCGAATCACACGACCTGCTCGGTGCGGAGCCCGTCGTAGAGCGGGTAGCGGTCGGCGATTGCGCGGACGCGGGCCGACAGGTCGCTCTTGCTCGCGTCGAACTCGGGCGTGAGGGCGATGCCGATGATCTCGCCAAGCTCGGCGAAGTCGCTCACCTGCAGGCCGCGGGTCGCCAGCGCCGGCGTGCCGACGCGCAGGCCGGACGTGACCATCGGCGGACGCGGGTCGAACGGGACGGCGTTGCGGTTGACCGTGATGCCGATCTCGTGGAGGCGGTCCTCGGCGTCCTGGCCGTTGAGCTCGGAGTTGCGCAGGTCGACGAGCACCAGGTGCACGTCGGTGCCGCCCGTGAGGACGTCGATGCCGTGCTGCTTGAAGCGGCCTTCGAGCAGGACCTCGGCGATGGCCTTGGCGCCGTCGATGGTGCGCTGCTGGCGCTCCTTGAAGCCCTCCCCCATCGCGATCCGGAAGGCCACGGCCTTGGCGGCGATCACGTGCTCGAGCGGCCCGCCCTGCTGGCCGGGGAACACGGCCGAGTTGATCTTCTTGGCGTGCTCCTCGCGGCACAGGATGATGCCGGAGCGCGGGCCGCCGATCGTCTTGTGGACGGTCGACGTGACGACGTCGGCGTAGGGCACCGGGTCGGGGTGCAGCCCGGCAGCGACGAGGCCCGCGAAGTGGGCCATGTCGACCATGAGCAGCGACCCGGCCTTGTCGGCGATCTCGCGGAAGCGCTTGAAGTCGAGCTGGCGCGGGTACGCCGACCAGCCCGCGACGATGATGTTGGGCTTGTGCTCGAGGGCGAGGCGCTCCACCTCGTCCATGTCGATCAGATGCGTCTCCGGGGAGACCTCGTACGGGACGATGTTGTAGAGCCGGCCCGAGACGTTGAGCTTCATGCCGTGGCTCAGGTGACCGCCGTGGGCGAGCGAGAGGCCGAGGATCGTGTCGCCGGGCTGCAGGAGCGCGTGGTAGACGGCCGTGTTGGCCTGCGCGCCGGAGTGCGGCTGCACGTTGGCGTGCTCGGCCCCGAACAGCTCCTTGGCGCGGTCGATCGCGAGCTGCTCGCTCACGTCGACGTGCTCGCAGCCGCCGTAGTAGCGGCGGCCGGGATAGCCTTCGGCGTACTTGTTGGTCAGGACCGAGCCCTGTGCCTCGAGCACCGCGCGCGGAACGAAGTTCTCCGACGCGATCATCTCGAGCGTGTTCTGCTGGCGCGCGAGCTCGGCATCGAGCACGGCGGCGATCTCGGGATCGACCTCGGCGAGGGGACGATCGAAAAAGTCAGCGGGGAGCTCAGTCACGGACGCATCGTACCGCTGGCGCTCGCCGCGGCAGGGCGCGGCGTCTACGGGTCGAGCTGGCGGGCGAGCGAGCGACGGTCGACCGCGCCTTCGCGCAGCACGTTCCAGGCGCCTTCGGCCGCGTAGCGCGTGAGGTCGACGACCGTCGACGGCGTGCCCGGCAGCGGACCGGCGTTGAGCAGCAGATCGCAGCCGGCGGCGAGCACCGGGTTCACGTCGTCCATCGACGACGGGTCTTGCCGGCCCGGGTGGTTGGCGCTCGTCTGCAGCATCGGCCACGAGGTGCGCTCGAGCGCGGCGGCCGAGTCGGGCCACCGCGGCACCCGCAGGCCGAGGACCTCGGGGTGGTCGCCGCAGGCATACGGGAAGCGGCGCTCGGGGTTTGGCACGATCACCGTGACCGGACCGGGCAGCAGGCGGCCGACGGCTTCGGCGAGCTCGGCATCGAGCCAGGGCGTGGCGGCGAGCGCAAGCTCGATGCGGCTAAAGAGCACGGCCGACGGCTTCTTCGGGTTGCGCCCCTTGAGGTTCCACAGGCGCTGGAGCGCGTCTTCGGCCTCGGGGTCGCAGGCCAAGCCGTAGACCGTGTCGGTTGGGATGCAGGCGATGCCCCCCACACGCATGCAGCGCTCCAGCGTGGCCGCATCCTCGGCGGTGAGCGTGTGAGCGGCGTCGTGCACGGCCCGGAGCTTATTGGGCGACCGGGCGGTGTCCACGCCGACACCGCGCCGAGTACGGGCGGCGCTGGCGCGGCAGCCGCAGGTGCGGGCACTACTGTGAGCCCCGTCATGCCTCCGAGGCGCCCCGCGCGTCTTTCTCACCGCCCCCCGAGGAGCCCCATGGAGATCCGCGCCGCAGTACTCGAAGAGTTCGCCAAGCCCTTGTCCGTCACCACCGTCGAGCTCGCTGCGCCAAAGGCGGGCGAGGTGCTCGTGCGCCTCCACGCGTGCGGGATCTGCCACACCGACATGTACACGGCGTCCGGGGTTGACCCCTCGGGCTACACGCAGTGCGTGCTCGGGCACGAGGGCGCGGGCGTGGTCGAGGCGGTCGGCGAGGGCGTCACGTCGGTCGAGCCGGGCGACCACGTCGTCACGCTCTTCTCGCCGCAATGCGGCAAGTGCGTGAACTGCGTGTCGGGCCGGACCAACATCTGCGTGGCGATCCGCGAGCAGCAGAACCTCGGCTACCTGCCCGACGGCACGTCGCGGCTCAGCAAGCAGGACGGCACGGAGCTGCGGCACTTCATGGGCACGTCGACCTTCGCCGAAGCGACCGTCGTCTCGGAGTACTCGCTGGCCAAGGTCTCCAAGGAGGCGCCCCTCGCGACCGCCGCGCTCTTCGCGTGCGGCCTCACCACCGGCCTCGGCGCCGCGATGTATCGCGCACCGGTCTTCGAGGGCGCGACGGTGGTCGTGTTCGGCGCTGGCATGGTCGGGCTTGGCGCGGTCGCCGGCGCCCGCCTGCAGAACGCCGGCCGAATCATCTGCGTCGACCTCTCCAAGGACCGCCTCGAGCTGGCCAAGCACCACGGCGCCACCGACGGTTGGGTCGCCGGCGACGACACCGTCGACCGCATCCTCGAGGAGACCGGCGGCTACGGCGCCGACTTCACCTACGAGGCGACCGGCCTCGTCGGCGTGATGCGGCAGGCCGTCGAGTCGGCCCGGCTCGGGTGGGGCACCTGCTGCGTGACCGGCGTCGCCGGCAAGGGCGAGACGCTCGACATCGTGCCGCGCTATCTGATCACCGGCCGGACCGTGGTCGGCGCCTCGTTCGGCGGCGTGAAGAGCCGCGAACAGGTCCCGCAGCTCATCGACCGCTACCTCGCGGGCGAGATCGACGCCGACGCGTTCGTCTCGCACCGCCTCACCCTCGACGACGTGAACCAGGGGTTTGACCTCATGCACCACCAAGACGGCATCCGCTCCGTGATCGAGTTCTCCTGATGAGCGCCTTGATCATCGAACGCACCGAGGCTCCCGGCTGGACCTCCAACTCCTACCTCGTGGCCGACGGGCCCGGCGGCTACGGCGTGGTCATCGACGCCAACGGCGTTGCCGAACCGCTGATCGCCAAGGCCAAGGAGCTCGAGGTGACGGTCGAGGCGATCCTCGTCACGCACCAGCACGCCGACCACATCGCCGGGATCGAGGACCTGCGCGCGGAGTTCACGGTCCCCGTCTACGCAAGCGCGAAGACGGCAGTCGCCGTTCCCGACCTCCTCCCGGCCGAGTCGATCGCGGAGGGCGACACCCTGCAGTTCGGCGGCCTCACGATCGAGCCGCTGCTGAGCGAAGGCCACTGTGCCGGGCAGCTCGCCTTCCTCGTGAACGGCACCGACTGCTTCACCGCCGACACGCTCTTCAAGGGCACGGTGGGCGGCAACTTCGCGCCGGCGAACACCGGCTACGCCGATCAGAAGGCTGCTGCCCTGCGTCTGGCACAGCTGCCCGCCGAGACGGTGCTGCACCCCGGCCACACGCTGCCGACGACCGCTGGTGAGGAGTGGGAGCACAACCCCTTCATTCGGATCTGGCGCGGACTCGACCCCGAGGGCACCGACGAGGTGACGGTCTGGGATCGCAAGGCGACGCTGATCCTCTGGGCGCCCGACTACGACGGGACCAACAAGGCGTGGGTCCGGTTCCACGACACCGGTGAGGATGGCATCACCGGCGGCTCGCAGGTCGTCCGCTAACGCTGGCGGCGACACCCGGAGGGCCGCAGAGCAACCGGTTGGACCCCCAGCGTGACGCCGCGCCGAGCGGCATCGCGCCGGTAGCGTTCGCGCGCAATGGCTGCCCCGGTCCTGCTTACGCACCCCAGCTCGCTCGAGCACGACACCGGGAGCCATCCCGAACGTGCGGAGCGGCTGCGGGCGATCGAGCGCGAGCTGGCGTCACGTGGCGGGCTCGGGTGGGAGCGGCGCGAGTCGCCGGCGGCGGCGCGTGAGGCGCTGCTGCGCGTCCACCCCGCGTCGCACCTCGATCGCATCGAGCAGCTGGCGCTGGCGGGCGGCGGCGCGATCGACGCCGACACCAGCGTGAGCGCGGCCTCGTGGGAGGC
>JAEZDB010000212.1 GCA_023429855.1 Actinomycetes bacterium | reverse complement strand
GCTCCGCCCCGGGCGCACGCGGATGCGCGCTACGCCGAGGCCGGCGTCGACGCGCCGTCGAAGATCGACTTGTCGATCTCGCGCTTGAGGATCTTGCCCGTGGCGGTCTTGGGCAGCTCGTCGATGATCGCGATGTGGCGCGGGTACTTGTAGGCCGCCACGCGCTCCTTCACGAACGCCTGCAGCTCGGCGGCGTCGATCGTCTGGCCGGGCTTGGCGGCGACCGCCGCAGCGATCTCCTCGCCCAGCTCGGCGTGCGGCACGCCGACGACCGCCGCCTCGAGCACGGCGGGGTGCTCGTAGAGCACCTCTTCGATCTCGCGCGGGTACACGTTGTAGCCGCCGCGGATCACGAGCTCCTTCTTGCGGTCGACGATGAAGTAGTAGCCGTCGTCGTCCTTGCGGGCCATGTCGCCGGTCTTGAACCAGCCGTCGGCGTCGATCGACTCCGCGGTCGCCTCGGGGCGGTTGTGGTACCCCGCCATCACGCCGTGGCCGCGGATCACGATCTCGCCGATCTCGCCGTTCGGGAGGTGGTTGCCTTCGTCGTCGACGATCGCCATGTCGATGCCCCACAGCGGGGTGCCGATCGAGCCCGGCTTGGACTCGTTCTCCGGGTGGTTGAAGCAGGCGACGGGCGACGTCTCCGAGAGGCCGTAGCCCTCCAGGACGCGCGCGAGCTTGGCCTCGGCCTCCTTGAGCGTCTCCACCGCGCACGCCGAGCCGCCCGACACGCAGAGGTTGAGCGACGAGACGTCGGTCGTGGCGAGGTTCGGGTGGTTGAGCAGCGCGACGAACATCGTCGGCACGCCGAAGAACTTCGTGACCTTGCGCGACTCGATCAGCGCGAGCGCCTGCTCGGGATCGAAGCGCGGGATCAGCTCGACGGTGGCGCCGCGCCGAGCGGCCGCGTTCATCACGCACGTCTGCCCGAAGGAGTGGAAGAGCGGCAGCGCCCCCAGCAGCACGTCGTGCGTGCCGAGCGTGTGGAGCTGCGAGGAGATCTCGGCGTTCCACAGCAGGTTGGAGTGCGTGAGCAGCGCGCCCTTCGGCTTCCCAGTCGTGCCCGAGGTGTAGAGGATCACCGCCGTGTCGGTGGCGTTGGCCTGCCCCGGCTCCGTGATCGGCTCGACGGTGCCGATCGCTTCCTCCAGCTTGGTCGCGCCCTCGGGAGTCGCGTCGGGGCCGGCGACGAGCAGCGGGACGCCGGCAGCATCGGCGCCGAACTTGGCGTCCTCACCGAAGCCGGACCAGGCGATCAGCGCCTTGGCACCCGAGTCCTCGAGGTAGTACTGGACCTCGCGGCCCTTGAGCAGCACGTTCATCGGCACGACGACAGCGCCGGCATACAGCGCGCCGTAGTACGCCATCGGGAAGTGCGGCACATTCGGCAGCATCACGCCGACGCGATCGCCCGGCTCCACGCCGATCGACTTGAGGTAGGCGGCGACGCGTTTGGCGGCGCCGTCGATGGTCGCGTAGTTCAACGCGATGTCACCGAGACGGACGAAGATCGCTTCCGGGTGCCGCTTGGCAGCCTGGTCGAGCAGAGTGGCGAGATTGAGCCTCAACGGGAGCCCCTGGGTCGTGGTACCGGCGGGTTTCAGCACTGTAACGAAGATCGCGTGCCCAGGCTCACAATTCAGCCCTGGATCTGGGCCTATGAGTCCACTTCCGCGGCGCGCCCGCCCGGCCACTACGCTGCCGGGCATGCCCGATCCAGGAACCTCCGCCGAGCAAGCTGCCGCCACCGACGTGGTCTGGGACCTGGAGCCGCTCGTCGATGGTGGAGGCGCGCAGGGCGTGCGCGACCTGCTGGAGCAGGCCCAAGCGCAGGCCGACGCGCTCGAGGCCGAGTTCGAAGGCACGATCGCCGATCGCTCGGCCGACGAGATCGCCGGCGTCGTCGCGACGCTGGCCGAGCTGTCTGACCTGATCGGCCGCGCGGGCTCCTACGCGATGCTCGCGTTCAGCGCCGACACCGAGGACCCCGCCAACGGCGCGCTCGTCGCCGACATCCAGGAGCGCGCCTCGCGGCTGGAGTCGTCGCTGCTGTTCTTCGAGCTGGAGTGGGCGGCGCTCACCGACGAGCAGGCCGAGGCGATCCTCGCGCACGAGGGCCTCGCACAGGCGCGGCACCACCTGCGCAGCGTGCGCCGCTACCGCGACCACCTGCTCTCCCCCGCTGAGGAGAAGCTGCTCGCCGAGACCGGCCCGACCGGCTCGGCAGCCTGGGCGCGCCTGCACGGCGAGATCCTGTCGCGCATCCGCGTCCCCGTACCGGGCGAGCCGGAGGCCGAGCCCGAGCCGCTTACGGTGATCCTCAACCGCCTGTCGAGCAACGACCCCGACGAGCGCGCTGCCGTCGCGGCCGCCGTGACCGAGTCGCTCAAGCCCGAGCTCAAGACGCGCGCGTTCATCTTCAACACGCTCCTGCAAGACAAGTCGATCGGCGACCGCCTCCGCCGCTACCCGCACTGGCTCGCCAGCCGCAACCTCTCCAACGAGGCGTCCGACGCGTCGGTGCAGGCGCTGATCACGGCGGTCAAGGACCGCTACGAGGTGGGCCGTAGCTGGTACCGCCTCAAGGCCAAGCTCCTTGGCGTCGACGTGCTGAACGACTACGACCGCGTCGCCGTCGTCACCAAGGACGACGCCCGCCTGCCGTGGGACGAAGGCCGCGACCTCGTGCTTGACGCCTACCGGGCGTTCTCGCCGGAGCTCGGCAAGGTCGGCGAGGCGTTCTTCTCCGGCAACTTCATCGACGCCGCCCCGCGCCAGGGCAAGCGCGGCGGCGCGTTCTGCGCCTACACGGTGCCCTCACGCCACCCCTACATCCTCATGAGCTACACCGGCTCGCGCCGCGACGTGCTCACGCTCGCGCACGAGCTCGGTCACGGCGTGCACGCGTCGCTCGCGCGCCCACGCGGCGTGTTCGAGCAGCACACGCCGCTCACGGTCGCCGAGACGGCCAGCGTGTTCGGCGAGACGCTCGTGTTCGAGCGGCTGCTCGAGCAGGCGACCGACCCGGAGGACCGCCTCTCGCTGCTCGCTGAGAACGTCGAGGGCGCGATCGCCACCGTCTTCCGCCAGGTCGCGATGAACGACTTCGAGCACCGCATCCATACGGCGCGCCGCGAAGAGGGCGAACTCAGCGTCGAGCGGTTCAACGAGCTGTGGCGCGCGTCGCAGACCGAGTTCTTCGGCGACAGCGTCAAGGTGAGCGAGGGCTACGACCTGTGGTGGTCGTACGTGCCCCACTTCATCAACACGCCCGGCTACGTCTACGCGTACGCGTTCGGCCAGCTGCTCGCGCTCTCGATCTACAAGCGCTACCAAGACACCGGCGCAGGCTTCGTGCCTGACTACCTGCGGCTGCTCTCGACCGGTGGCTCCTGCTCGCCCGAAGAGCTCGGTGCGATCGTCGGCGTCGACCTCACCGACCCGGGCTTCTGGCATGCCGGCCTCGACCTCGTCGAAGACCTCGGC
>JAEZDB010000175.1 GCA_023429855.1 Actinomycetes bacterium | reverse complement strand
CGCCATGACTGTCACCCACAGAAGGTCGCCGGCGCGGATGCGCGGCGGCGGCCCGAAGGAAGTGAAGGGCCCCGGAGCACGCCATGCCGCTCCGGGGCCCTTCGCCGTTTCGGGGTGGCGCGCGGGTAGACATTCGGCCGATCGCAAGCCGACCGCCGGGCTGGGGGCACGCGACTAGGTAGGCTGCCGTGCATGAGTGCCGATGCCCCCGCGACCGCGACGGTCCCCTACGTCGACATCCTCCGGGAGTTCCACCGCGTGCAAGCCCTCTCCACCGCCGAGCGCGTGGAGTGGAAGAACACCATCATCGACGAGCCCGAGCTGCTTGCCGGGATCTTCGAGCGCAGCATCGAGCAGCTGGAGGCGGCGTTCGGCAGCAGCCAGGTCAGCACCGCGCTGAACAGCCGCGAGACGCGCAACGGCCCCAAGCCGCCGCCGAAGCCGGTCAAGGTCACGGCCCGCAACCGCAAAACGGCCCCGAAGCCCGGTCCGAAGACCGACCTGCAGAAGGCCCACGAGATCCTCTACTCGGTGTTCGAGGCCGGCGGCGTCACCGTGTCGGGCGCCCCGCAGCTCGCCGCCGACTACGCGGGTTACTCCGTTGCCCCGCTGCGCATCAAGGGCGACGCCGTCGGCAAGTTCGACGCCGACGACGCCCCCGAGGGCGATCCGGGCGAGCTCTTCCAGCTCGACCTGCTGCTGCAGTCGCGCGACGAGGACGCCCTCCCGATCGTCGGCGAGTTCAAGTACGGCGACGACATCGACCCGATGCTCGGCCTGCTCGAGGCGCTCACGTATGTCGCGCTGCTGGCAGCTCCGTCGCAGGCCAAGCGCCTGCGCAAGTACTTCAAGGTCACCGACGAAGACGGCGATTCCGACCGCTTCGACGAGCACGACGTGCCGCGCTTCGATATCTACCTGTTCTTCGCAGGCCACCGTCGCAACGCGGCGAGCCAGCGCTCGGCCCTGTGGGACGCCGTGCCGTGGGTCATCGACGCGCTCCTCGAAGAGCCTGCGATCTCCAAGCACGTGCGCCGCATCGAGGGCATCAAGATCCCCCTCGGCGGCGACGCCCAGGTCCAGCTGGCTGGCAACGCCGTCCTCGGCAAGCCGGTCGTCTGGGAAGAAGACTGAACCTCGCTGAGCGGGCGCCTCCGCGCTTGCGCTCACCGGCGCCCAGCAGATCGGCATGCTGAACGCCCAGCGGGCCGCCAACGGGCTGCCCGCCGACATCATCGAGAACCCCGCATGGAGCGACGGGTGCGCCAAGCACATGGCCTACCTGCAGGCCAACGGCAAGTTCCAGCACCACGAGGACGCGGGCGATCCGGGTTACAGCGTTGAGGGAGATGCCGCCGGGAACAGCTCGGTGCTGGTGATGCCGGGCGAGGCGTTCCTGGCCAACGGCACCAATTCGTTTGAGACCGCGCCGATCCACCTGGCGCAGATGCTCAGCCCGTATCTGCGGGAGTCGGGCGCATCGGGGGGGCTGCCTGACCACACTGCGCGACACCGAACGTACGTTTCCGACGCCGCAGACGTTTAGCTACCCCGGCGACGGCCGCACCAATGTGCCGGTCAGCGAAGTCTCGACGGAGTTTCCGTTCGTGCCTGCGGCAGCCGTCGGACTCGGCAAGCCGGGCGACCTGACCACCAGCGTCCGGACCGGCCCCAGCCTCTACTTCTTCTACGGCACCGCGCGGACGCCGAGCGGCCGGTTCTTCGGCAAAGGGGCGATCACTGCGGCGTCGCTGACCGGGCCTAGCGGCCCGGTCGAGGTGCGCACCGTCGACAACAAGACGCCCGCACCCGACGGCAGCCCGACGCCCCTTGGGGCCTACCTGGCGCCCGGCGGCATCGTGATCCCGGTGAGCCCCCTCGCAAAGAACGCGACCTACACCGCGTCGGTCGCGTTCACGCCCGATAGCGGCGAGCCTCCGGTGACCCGCACCTGGTCCTTCTCCACTGGGGCGTCGATCGCCCCCGGCGGCGGGACGACCACCCCCGGCACCCCCGCGGAACCGACCCTTCCGGTCCCGACGGGCGGCCCGGTCGTCGGCGGTCCGGGCGCAACACCGCCGAAGTTCACGAGCATCAAGCTCAAGAAGCGGTCAGTCTCGTTTGATGCGACCGGCGGTCTGAACCTCTGGGTGACGGTCGAAAAGCGCACGGCTCGCGCGACCAGGCGCAAGCCTGCGAGATGGGCGACGAAGCGCTCCCTGCCGGTCACCGCCGTGTCGGGTGCCAACCGCGTCGTGGTCGACAAGCTCGCGAAGGCGACCTACCGCGTGCGGCTCCGCGACGCCTCGGCCAAGGGCAAGATCCTGGCCGAGAAGGTGACGACGCTGCGGTAGCTGCGGCCGCCCGCCAGCTCGTCACCCGCGAGCGGGCGTGAACTGTTAGACATCGCTCCGTGACCCATGATCCCCCTCGCAAGGTCTACCGGTCGCACGACCAGGTGATCGAGACGCTGGTCGCCGCGCGCGACGCCGATCCGCGACAGGCGCCGTGGGGCGTGCTCGTGCAGGACCCGTGGGAAGACGGCGACCAGCAGTTCTTCTGGTACCCGACGCGCGCCGAGCTGGAGTACGCCCTGCTCGACGCCCACGCGTTCGTCGACCCCGACGCGTTTGCGGAGGACCAGGAGGACTGGCACGAGGCGCGCTTCGACCTCGACCACGCGCTGCGCGACCTGCAGGAGCTGCGGCCCGAGGAGGCCGAGGCGCTCGACGACCTCGTCAACGACTTCTTCTGCATCGTCTGGATCGGCCACTTCGAGGACTTCGTGCAAGGCGAGGACCCGATCGCGCTCGACCTCCGTGACGAGCTGCGCGGCGGCGCTGAGCACCACGACCACGCGGCGCCGCTCGTCGACGCCGAACTCGATGCGTTCGTCGCGCTGCTTCGTGCGTTCGGCACCGACGACGACCTCGACGACGAGTAGCGGCTCGGACAGGTGAACGTACGACAGTGGCTGCCCAGGCAGCCACTTTCGTACGTTCGTACTCAGCCGCCAGCGGCGAACGCGCGCCAGCTCGGCACGAGCCGCGAACCGGCGACGTCGTCGGCCGCGGCGCCGACGAACCCGAGGGCGGTCGAGCCGTCGAGCAGGGTGATGGGTCCCATCGCGAGGCCGGGCGGGACCTTGCCGCTGAACCAGCCGAGGCGCTCGGTCGGCATCGACCACACCTCGACCTCGACCCCCGGGCCGTCGCCCTGCACACGCTCGATGCCCGGACGCGGCCCGAGCGCGGTGTCGAGCACGTGGAGCCGGTAGTTCGTGTCGGTGCGCGTGAGGCGCACGTACTCGGCGCCTGCCTCGATCATCTCCGGGTTCGCCGGGAGGCCGGCCATGTGCGCGCCGCCGACGGCAACGAGCACCCGGTCGCCGCTCAGGCCGCCCGCGGGCTCCGCGCCGGCCGCCTCCCGCACGGCCCGCTCCCAGCG
>JAEZDB010000121.1 GCA_023429855.1 Actinomycetes bacterium | reverse complement strand
AGGAGCTGGAAGCCCTCCGCTGCGCCGGCCGCCCGTAGGCTGCCGTCGAACGCGGCCAGCGTCACGACCGACGGATCGGCGTCGCGCACGGCCAGCGCCGTTGCCAGCTGAAGCGCGTCGGCGCCCCGCAGCCGGTGGCGCCGGACGACCTCGAGCGAGCGAGCGACCACGGCCTCGCTGAGAGGCACGACCGCGAACCGCCCGGACACAACGTCGGCCATGAACGCTTGGTCGAGCACCGACGCCGATTCGGCGTCAAGTTCGCCGGAGCGGACCTTGCCCCAGAACGCGGCGGTCACCTCAGTCAGCGCCAGCGCACTCACCACGATCGGCCCGGTCCAGCCGCGTGCCGCCTCAGCTCCGGCCTCGTCAGCGTAGAGCTTGACGATCGCCGAGCTGTCCCACGAAGCGCTCAGCGCTGCTCCGACACCACGTCGGAGAGCGACGTGCCGCGACCGGCAGCCGCGCGGGCCGCAGCTAGCCGCGCATCGCTGGGCGGGACAGCCGGCCCAAGCGACGACGCGTCCCAGATCAGATCGGCACTCGCAAGCCGCTCGCGCAGCGCGGCATCGATGCTGCCGGCGCGCTCGGGATCCGTGGCCGCGATGACCAGGTCCTCGAACGTCTGATTGACGCTGCGGCCACGCGCCTGCGCAAGACGTTTGACGGCCGAGGCGTCCCTATCGCTCAGGCGCACCGAGAACTGATGCATGCAAGCATGCTAGCAGCGCGCCGCAAGGGGCTCGACCCTCAGCCGGTGATCTGCTGCATCAGCGTCGCAGCGGCGTCGGCGACGAGCTGTCGGTCGTAGGTCAAGCAGAACGAGAACCGGCGCGCGAGGTCGGGGACGCCCTGGTCGCCGAGATCGACGCCGAGCATCGCGGCGGAGAAGTGCGGGCTGATGACGGCGACCGTCCACTCCAGACCTAGCGGATCGCCCGGCTCGTAGCTGCCACCTCGTACGCCTGGCGCAGGCGCCGCCGGCAGCTCGGCGCCGACCATGCCCACGAACGCGGCGCCCTCCGCCAGCTCGCTGTAGAGCGACGCCGTCCGCGGGGTGAAGTGCCGCGCGTGCTGCAGGTTGGAGAGCACGACGCACTCGTCGCCGAGGGTGGCCGCGTGGACCTCGAGCTGGCGCGACAGGGAGAGGATCAGCGCCTTGTCGCCGTGCTGCACCGGCCGCCCCGACCGCACGACGCGCTGGTAGGGCGTCCCGCTTTCGACGGGCGACGACGCGGCCCAGGTCGGCAGCGGAGCGACGTCGTCGACGCTGCTCGGCAGCACGTCGGGCCGGGAAAACAGCCAGCCCTGCCCGTGCGTCGCCCCGAGCGAGCGGGCGATCGACAGGTGCTGCGGCGTCTCGACGCCCTCGGCCACGACCGACGCGCCCGTCTCCTCCGCGTAGGCCCCGACGGCGTGCATCACCTTGGCGCTGTGCGCTGACCGGGCGCTATGGACGATGCCCATGTCGAGTTTGACGACGTCGGGCCGCACGAACGGCAGGAGCGCGAGCGAGCGCGGATCGACGCCGACGTCGTCGAGGGCGATGCCCGCACCGAGCCGCCGCAGCTCGCGCGCCGCGCCGAGCACGTCGGCCGGCCGGTCGGTCAGCGCGCGCTCGGTGAACTCGAAGATCACGCGGTGGTTGGCGCTCGAGTTCAGCAGCGCCTCGTAGGTCTGCACCATCGAGTGACCCGACACGCCCGGCTCGGTGTTTACAAACAGGGTGCACTCGCTGCTTGCCAGCGCGCTCGCGGCGAAGCCCTCGGCGGCGCGGCTGCGGCAGAGCGCGTCGAGCTCGTCGAGGCGTCCGGCTGCGCGCGCTTCGGCGAAGAGCCGATCGGGAAACTCCAGCGGCGACCCCTGCGGTCCGCGGGCCAACGCCTCGAACCCGGCGACGTCGCCCGAACGCAGGTCGATGATCGACTGGTAGCGGCTTACGACGGAGCGCTCGTCGAGGATGCGCGTCAGCTCGTCGGATGTGCGTTGCTCCGTGCTCACCATCTTTCGCATCGGACCACGCCGCTGCGGCTTGAACGGCGTGGACGGTTCTAGGCGCCTCCCCACAACCGCGCCCAAGCTAGACCGCAACAGCTCCGGTCGTCATACGCAGAGCGCCGCGACGACCGCCCCGGCAAGTTCATCCTCCACACGGCGAAGAGACCAGTCGCGGTCGAGCACCAGCTCCTCCCAGACCCCGACCGCCGTCATCGCGCCCGCGAGGTCGGCTGCGGCAGCTGGCGAGAGGCCGTCTCTGAGGAGGCCGGCGGCATCGAGCCGATCGGTGGCGCGGCGCAGCCCTTGGCGGAGAACGGAGTTGCGGTCCTCCCAGGCCGCGAACGCAGCTTCGTCGTCGCGCCGCGCCGCGAGCAGGACGGTCGCGAGCGGTTGGATCGTGCCAACGTAGCGCAGCCAGAGGCGCAGAAAGGACTCGAGCGCCTCGCGCGGGTCCCCGATCGCAAGCGCCCGCGCACCGCGGCGCTCGATGCCCGACGCGCGATCGGCCTCCTGAACCAGGGCCACCATCAGCGCGGCGCGCGTCGGGAAGTGCAGGTACACACCCTGCCGCGAGAGGCCAGCGACGCGGGCGATCTCGCTCATCGACACCGCGACGCCCTGGGCGGCGATCAGCTCACTGGCGACGCTGAGAATCCTGGCTCGGGAACTTGACACCTGCCAAGTGTGGCGGCTAGCTTGACAGGTGTCAACCGACGGAGTCGTGCATGCCTGCCCCTCTCAACACCCACCCTGCCGCAGCGGCCGCGGCACGCGCGATGGCCGCCGTCTCCTCCGGCGATCGCGACGCGTGGCTTGACGGCTTCGCCGACGACGCCGCTGTCTATGACCCTGTCGGCGGCTCGCCGTTCGATCCCGACGCCACGGGCCTCCGCGACCGCGACGCGCTCACGCAGTTCTGGGACCTCACCGTCGCGCCGAACACGGTTGCATTCGACGTGACCCGTACACACGCTGGCGGCGACGAAGCGGCAGTCGTCGCGACCGTGCGCGTGGCGTTCCCGACCGGTGCTGAGGTCGCGTACGACGGCGTCTTCGTCTACCGCGTCGATGAACAGGGTCGCATCGCCGAACTCCGCGCCTACTGGGACCTCGACGAGGTCGTCCGCGCACTCGCTCCGTAGAAGTGAGCGTCCTTTATCTGTCGCCATAGCAACAGAAAAGGGACGCTCACCGCCGAGCGCTAGCCGCCGGTGAGCCCCGACCGCTCCGCGATGCCGCGGTAGACGACCGAGAAGTCCTTGCCTGCCTCGGGGCCCTCGCCGAGGGCGGCGTAGATCTCGCCGGCGTGCTGGCCAAGGGCGGCGTCGACGCCGTACTTCTGCACGGCGCCGAGGGCGAGGCCGAGGTCCTTGTTCATGAGGGAGACGGCAAAGCCAGGCTCGTAGTCGCGGTTCGCGGGGCTGGCGGGCACGGGTCCCGGGACCGGGCAGTTTACGTTGAGGGCCCAGCAGGCGCCGGTCGCGACGGAGCCGACGTCGTAGAGGGCCTGCGGGTCGACGCCGAGCTTCTGCGCGAGCGCGAACGCCTCCCCCACGCCGATCTGGTGAATGGCCAGCAGCATGTTGTTGCAGAGCTTCACGGCCTGCCCGGCACCCGAGTCGCCGCAGAGCACGGCGCGGGAGCCGAGGACGGCGAAGATCGGCGCGGCCGTGTCGAACGCCTCCTGCGAACCGCCGACCATGAACGCGAGCGTCCCCGCGGTCGCCCCGACGACGCCACCGGAGACGGGCGCGTCGAGCGCGTGCTTGCCGGCGGCAGCAGCCTGGGCCGACGCGGTGCGAGCGTCGTCGACGTCGGTCGTCGACGTGTCGATCAGCAGGGCGCCGGCGGGCGCATTGGCGAGGACGCCGTCGTCGCCGCTGTAGACGGCTTGCACCAGGGCGCCGTTGGGGAGCGAGGTAATGACGACGTCGGCGTCGCGCGCGGCGTCGGCCACGCTGCCGACCGGGACTACGCCGCCCTCGCGGGCCTTCGCGATCGCGGCCTCGTCGAGATCGAAGCCGTGGACGACGTAGCCGGCAGCCGCCAGGTTGGCCGCCATCGGGCCGCCCATGTGACCGAGGCCGATAAAGCCGATCGTGCCGCCGTCGGGAATCTCAGGGCTCATGGGGCGTCCATTCGTGGTGCGCGGGTGGGTGGTCCGTCTGGGCCGAGCTAACGAGCGTCGGCCTGCTCGGCGATCGGAAAGTGCAGGTCGTGCTCGCCGAGCGAGATGAAGAAGCGGTTGACGACCGACGACTGCACGCCGGCGAGCGTCTCCGGGTTCCACTGCGGATTCCGGTCCTTGTCGATGACCTGGGCGCGGACGCCTTCGACGAAGTCACCGGCGACGAGGAAGCCGCACGAGATCCGCAGCTCCTGCTGGAGCGCCGCCTCGAGATTTGGCAGTTTGCGGGCCGCGTGCAGCGCACGCAGCGTGACCTTGACCGACGTCGGCGAGGCACGGCGGATCGCCTTCGCGGCCTTCGCGGCGCCGGCTTCGGGGCGCGCGTCGAGCGCGTCCAGGATCTCCTCGATCGTGTCGTGTGCGTAGGCGTCGGCGATCCATGGGCGTGCGGGCCCGAGCTCGCCGTCTGGCACGTCGACCGGCACGGACTGCGCGCGCTCAAGAGCGTCATGAAGCGCGCCCGCGGCGAGGTCTTCGACCAGCTGCGGCACGGCTGCCGACGCGACGATCCGGTCAGCCAGCCCCGCCGCGATGGCGTCATGCGCGCCGATCCGCGCGCCAGTCAGCGCGAGGTGGGTCCCGAGCTGGCCGGGCGTACGGGTGAAGAGCCAGGTGCCGCCGACGTCGGGCGCGAACCCGATCCCGACCTCAGGCATCGCGGAGACGAGCCGCTCAGTGGCCAGCCGATGGCTGGCGTGGCCGGCGAGCCCGATCCCGCCGCCCATCACGATGCCGTCCATGATCGAGACGAACGGCTTGGGGAAGTTCGCGATGCGCGCGTCGAGCACGTACTCCTCGGTCCAGAACTCACGGGGCGCGTCGGAGCCGGCCTTCACGTCGTCATGCAACGCCACGATGTCGCCGCCGGCGCAGAGGCCGCGCTCGCCAGCGCCGTCGAGCAGCACGACTCGGATCGCCGGATCGGCCTCGAACGCGTCAAGCCCGACGTGGATCTGGCGGACCATCTCAAGCGTCAGCGCGTTGATCGCCTGCGGACGGTTGAGCGTGATCCGGCCCAGCGCACCGCTGCGGCGCACGAGCACGTCGGTGTCGACGTCGTTCGGCGGCACCGCGGGCGCGTTCCGAGGCGCGTTGACCTTGAACGGGCTCATGCGCCAGCCCGCCCCAGTACGTCGCGGGCCACGATCAACCGCATCACTTCGTTGGTGCCCTCGAGGATCTTGTGGACGCGCAAGTCGCGCACGATCTTCTCCATCCCGTACTCGCCGAGGTAGCCGTAGCCCCCGTGCAACTGCAGGCCGCGATCAGCGACCTCCAGCCCAGTATCCGTCGCCACGCGCTTGGCCATCGCACATAGGCGCGTCTTGTCGGGATCGCCGGCCTGCAGCGCCGACGCCGCACGCCACAAGAACGTGCGCGCCATCTCCAGCTCGGTCGCCATGTCGGCGATCGCGAACTGCACCGTCTGCAGCGTCGCGATCGGCGCACCGAACTGCTCGCGCTCGCGCACGTAGTCCGTCGCCTTCTCCAGCGCCGACTGCGCGCCGCCGATCGAGCACGCGGCGATGTTGAGGCGTCCGCCGTCGAGGCCGCTCATCGCGATCCGGAAGCCCGATCCCTCGTCGCCGAGGCGATTGGCCGCCGGTACGCGGCACTCGTCGAAGATCACCTGGGCGGTTGGCTGCGCCCGCCACCCCATCTTCTCCTCGTTCTTGCCGAAGCTCAGTCCCGGCGTGCCGTCTTCGACGACGAACGCGCTGATGCCCTTCGGCCCCGGGCCGCCCGTGCGGGCCATCACCACGTACACGCCCGCCGCACCTGCGCCGGAGATGAACTGCTTCACGCCGGTCAGCACGTACTCGTCGCCGTCGCGCACAGCCTTCGTCGCGAGCGAGCCGGCGTCGGAACCGGCGCCGGCCTCGGTCAGGCAGTACGCGCCGAGCGTCTCCATCGCGGCCATCGAGGGCAGCCACTTCGCGCGCTGCTCGCCCGTGCCGTAGGTGTCGATCATCCAGGCCGCCATGTTGTGGATCGACACGTAGGCCGAGATCGTCGGGCAGCCCGTCGCGAGGGCCTCGAAGATCAGGGTCGCGTCGAGGCGCGTCATCCCCGACCCGCCGAACTCCTCGCGGCAGTAGATCGCGCCGAGGCCGAGCTCGGCGGCCTCGCGGAACAGCGGCACCGGGAAGTGGTGGTCGCGGTCCCAGTCGAGGGTGTGCGGGGCGATGCGGGCGTCGGCGAACGCACGCACCATCGACTGGACCTCGCGCTGATCGGCGGAGAGGTGGAATGGCGCCGTGGCGCCTTCGCTCGTGGCAGTCATGACGGTCTCGGAGCGCCGGCGGCTACTGCATCTGCGGCATCACGAACGACGCGCCGCCACCCTCGTCGGTGCCCTTGGGCCACCGCGCCGTGACGGTCTTCGTCTTCGTGTAGAAGCGGATCGAGTCGGGGCCGTGCTGGTTGAGGTCGCCGAAGCCTGACTTCTTCCAGCCGCCGAACGTGTGGTAGGCGATCGGCACCGGGATCGGCACGTTGATGCCGATCATCCCGGTGTCGATCCGGCGGGCGAACTCGCGGGCGGTGTGGCCGTCGCGGGTGAAGATCGCGGCGCCGTTGCCGTAGTCGTGGTCGCTCGGGAGCGACAGCGCGTGCTCGAAGTCGTCGGCGCGGACGACCATCAGCGCGGGGCCGAAAATCTCTTCCTGGTAGATCCGGTGGTGCGTCTGCACGTGGTCGAAGAGCGTGCCGGCCACGTAGTAGCCGTTCGGGTCGCCGTCGATCTTGCCTTCGCGGCCGTCGACGACGAGCTCGGCGCCCTCGTCGACGCCCGTCTGGATGTAGCCGAGCACGCGCTCCTTCGCCTCGGCCGTCACGAGCGGGCCGTAGTCGGACGTCGGATCCGTCGGCGCGCCGACCTTCAGCGTCTTGACCTTCTCCGCCAGCGCCGCGACGAGCTTGTCGCCGGTCTCCTTGCCGACCGGCACCGCGACCGAGATCGCCATGCACCGCTCGCCCGCCGAGCCGAAGCCCGCGCCGATGAGCTGGTCGACGACGTCGTCCATGTCGGCGTCGGGCATCACGATCGCGTGGTTCTTGGCCCCGCCGAAGCACTGCGCGCGCTTGCCGGTCTCGGCGGCACGAGAGTAGATGTACTGCGCGATCGGCGTCGACCCGACGAAGCCAACGGCCTTCACGACCTCGGAGTCGAGGATCGCGTCGACAGCCTCCTTGTCGCCGTTGACGACGTTGAGGATCCCCGGCGGCAGCCCGGCCTCCAGCGCCAGCTCGGCGATGCGGATCGGCACCGAGGGGTCGCGCTCCGACGGCTTGAGCACGAACGCGTTGCCGGCGGCGATGGCCGGCGAGAGCTTCCAGAGCGGGATCATCGCCGGGAAGTTGAAGGGCGTGATCCCTGCGACGACGCCGAGCGGCTGACGCATCGAGTACACGTCGATGCCGGTGCCCGCCGCGTCGGAGTACTCGCCCTTGAGCAGGTGCGGGATGCCAGTCGCGAACTCGAGCACCTCGACGCCGCGTTGAATGTCTCCCCTGGCGTCGGCGACGGTCTTGCCGTGCTCGCTTGAGAGCAGCTCGGCCAGCTCGGTCGCGTGCTCGTTGATCAGCACCACGAGCCGGTTGAGGATGCGGGCTCGCTTCTGCGGGTTGGTCGCCGCCCACGCGGGCTGCGCCTCGGCGGCGTTGGCGATCGCGGCGTCGACCTCGGCCTTCGACGCGAGCGCCACTTGCGACTGCACCTGGCCGGTGCTCGGGTCGAACACGTCGGCGGTGCGGGCGGCGTCGCCCTGGGTGCGGGCGCCACCGATGAAGTGCGGGATGAGTGTGGCGGTGGTGCTCATGGCAGGCCGATCAGGTGAGGCGAGAAGCCCGCGGCTCGCCGGGTGCGTGCACACCGAAGAGACCGGGCCGGGTCGATGATCGCCAGCTTAGGAGGAAGTCCGACTATTTGCAATCCACGCTTCTGCGCCAGCTTGCGGAGTGCAGGTGGCGACGTGTGATTGGGTTAGGCGCGTGTCCGACCCGCTGCCCTTCGACCCGATCCTCGAAGCGCGCCGCCACTGGACCGAGCGCTGGGGCCCCGAGCCGGCCCGCCCGATGACCGCCGTGACCAACGTGATGCGGGTCCAGCAGATCCTGCTCGCCCGGCTCAATCTGCTGCTGCGAGCGCACGGGCTCACCTTCCCGCGCTACGAGGCCCTCATGCTGCTCTGCTTTACGCGCAGCGGGGCGATGCCGCTCGGCAAGATCGGCGACCGGTTGCAGGTGCACCGCACGAGCGTCACCAACATCATCGACAAGCTCGAGACCGACGGGCTCGTCGAGCGGGTGCCGCACGCGTCAGATCGGCGGGCCACGCTCGCGGCGATCACCGCGGAGGGGCGCCGGGTCGCCGAGGCGGCCACCGAAGAGCTGAACGCCGCCGCTTTCACCCTTGAGGGTCTGGCGCCCGACGACGAAGAGCGGCTGAGCGCACTGCTGGAAACCGTCCGCCGCCAGGCCGGCGACTTCGCCGACTGACGGCCTCGGCACCGGGACCGCACGGCTACAGGGCACCTGCGACCGTAGGTGACGTGACCGGTCGCGATCGCCTCCTCGCGCTTGTGGCCCCCGTGCTGTGGGGGCTGAACTTCGTCGTCATCGACGAGGGGCTCGGCGACATCCCGCCGCTGCTGTTCCTGTCGTTTCGGTTCGTCCTGGTGGCGTTTCCGCTGATCTTCTTCATCCCGCGGCCCGCGATCCCCTGGAGCACGCTCCTCGGGATCGGCACGTTCATGAGCCTCGGGCAGTTCAGCCTGCTCTACATCGCGCTCGATCTCGGGATGCCCGCCGGTCTCGCGTCGCTCGTGCTGCAGGTGCAGGTGATGGTCACGATCCTGCTGGCGTGGCTCTTCCTCGGCGAGCGGGCCACCCCGCGGCAGCTTGCCGGCGTCGCGGTCGGCGCGATCGGCCTGCTCGTCGTCGCGCGCGCGCACGGGGCGCGAGCGCCGATCTTGCCGCTGCTCGTCACGATCGCGGCGGCGACGTCGTGGGCGATCGGCAACACGATCACGCGCCACGCCAAGGTCGCGTCCGGGCTTTCGGTGGTCGTCTGGTCGGCGCTCGTGGTGCCGGTGCCGTGCGTCCTGCTCTCGCTCGTGGTCGATGGCCCCGCCGGCGTGCAGTCCGGACTGGAAAGCATCGACGCGGCCGCGGTCGCCAGCACGCTCTACACCGCGATCGGCGCGTCGCTGATCGGCTACTCGCTGTTCAACGGGCTGCTCTCCCGATACCCGGCCGCGACGGTGGTCCCGTTCATCCTGCTGGTCCCGCCCGTCGGGATCGCGTCGGCTTGGCTGCTCCAGAACGAAGTCCCGACCCGCCTCGAGAGCGTCGGCGCGCTCGTGATGATGGCTGGCGTCGCCACGGCGACGTTCGGTGCGAAGCGACCCGCGGCCGTCGCCGCAGAGGCGGCCGACGAACCCGGCGCCGGCGACCCTGCTGCTGGCGCCGTCCCCGCACCGGCACGTGCCGCCCTGGGAGACTCCGAGGCATGAGCGCCCCGCAGCCGACCGCCGACCTCGACGCCGCCCTGGCCGAAGCCGCCATCGCGTGTGCGGCCAAGGCGAAGGAAGCGGCCGACACCGGCGGCCACAGCGTCACGGCCGAAGGCTGGGCCTGCGCGGCCGCGCAGCTGGCGTTTGCAGCCAAGGGCATCGCGACGCCGTTGCCCGCGCGCCCCGGCAAGTAGCCCGCTGAGGGGCCGCAGGACGCGGCGGGCGCATCCGCTCCACGGCCGCCGTCGTGCCGTTGATGAGCCCGTGGACGTTTACGTCGAATAGCCACCGACGGGCGGCCTCGTCGAGCTCCCACCCCGGTCCGGTCGCCAGGATCCCTGCGTTGTTACACCAGACCGCCAGGTCTCCTCCAGCCGCGAGCGCGCGGCAGCCCGCAAGGTCGGTCACGTCGAGCTCGTGGGCCGTGGCGCCGCGGCCAACCGCGGCTCAGGCCGGTTACGCGTCCCAGACCTCCATGCGCGTCTCGCGCGTGATGCGCCCGTTCTCGTGGTCGAACGTGCTCATGCAGAGGACCTTCAGCCCGTCGGGGTACGTGCAGGTCACCTGCGAGGCACCCGAGGTG
>JAEZDB010000047.1 GCA_023429855.1 Actinomycetes bacterium | reverse complement strand
TTTAAACCCCCCCGCGGCGGCCCTGGCGGCGGGCGGCGGGCGCGACCGCCACGGCGCGGGCCGCTTCGTCGTCGAGGGCGGTCGCGGCGTCGCGCCATCGGTTCGTCGCCAGCGCGCAGGCGCGGGCCGCGTGCTCGAGCCGATCGAGCGCCGCGACGAGTTCAGCGGCTCCAGTCTGCGGCGCGTTGGCCGGGTGGGGAGCCACGTTGCTCATGCGGCCGTGGGGACGACGCGTGTGAGCGCCGCGGAGGCTTGTTGCGAGGGTTCGTGCGCGAGATCGGCGAGCACGTGGAGCAGGAAGAGGAGCCGGACCCGCTCAGCGTCATCCGGCGCGGAGGCTTCGAGCACGCGCGCGACCTGGAGCTGACGACCAGCCTGGTCACGGGAGTCGAGGGCGCCGAGGGCGCGATGCCACACGCGCCCGCAGCGGCGCACGAGCGCGATGTCGGCGTCGGAGATCCGCGCGAGTTCCAGCAGCCGCTCGTCGGCGAGCGCGGAGACGGCCAGGTCGACGGTACCGGCCCTCACCGGCTCCGTCAGCGTGTCGCGCACGCAGCCGGCGAGAAAGCCTTGGGCGAGCGGGACGACGAGGTCGACCGGGACTCCGCGCTGCTCTTTGACGGCCCGTTTGAAGTGCGCGACGGCCGACCGGGCGCCGTGGATCTCCTTGAGCTCGCGGTTGGTGATCGAGTCGGACACGCCTTGCGCGAGGTTGCCGACGATGTACAGGTCGCCGGGCCGAGGCTCGAACCCGAAGTGCTCGACGAACCGGTGCTTGATCGCGCGGTCGACCTCTGCCGGCGTCTGCGCGCGCGGGAAGGCTCGGCGTCGGCCGCCCAACTCCGGGTCGGTCACGTGCCGCAGCGCCTCGCACGCATCGCCGTGCAGGTCCTCTCCGGTGGTCTGCAGCACCGCGGTGACGCAGGTGCCGAGTTCCGCCAGCACGGCAAAGCAGTTGTGCGCCGTCATCGCCACCGGCGTGCAGCGCGCGCGCAGACGCGGGTCGTCGTCGATCGTGCGCAGGAGCCGCGCGCCGCGCATCTGCCCGGTCCGGCTCTCGAGGTCGATGAACGCCACCGCGTGATCAACGTGCTCGACGACGGTCAGGACCTCGGTGCGGCTGCTGCAGTCGACGACCTCGCACGTCGCGTAGCGGCCAAGGTCGGCGCCGACGAGCCGCTGCGCGCTCAGGAGCAGGTGGCGACGCAGCGGGAGTTGCTGGGGATCGTCGTCGTAGACGACGATCGCGACGCGCGGTTCAGGCCGCATCGGCCGCTTGTGCGGGTGCATCGTGCGCGCGCGCCGCACCTGCGGCACTTGGGCACGGTTGACGACGCCGGAGCTCACCGCGCCACCTGCCGTCGGCAGCGCGCGGGCGGGCGCGCGCTGGTGAGGATCCCGATTGCCGGGCGAAGGGATGGGCGCTGCTGACGGAGCATCGGCTGACGGTGGATGTTGCCCTGGGTGCCGCGCAGCACCAAACAAATCGCATTTGAATTCGCGTGCGAGATTCGGACACGTAAGCCCGCTTACCTGCCGAGCTTGACCGTGGTCTGCTTGGTCTTGGCGTCAGTGGCGGTGATCGGGCCAACCTTTTGGCTGCGACCGCCGAAACTCGGCTTGAACGAGAAGCGAACGGCGACACGCTTGCCGTCGTGCTTATGCTCGAAGTACTGCGTGACGTCCAGACGGCAGACACCTGCCTTCGTGCGCCGCAAAGAGCTGGCATTGAGTGCTCCTGCGACGAGGACGCGCTGCTTTGCCGCAGCCGATTTCGGCACGGACTTAACGGCAGCCGAGGGCTTGAGGTGCTTCGTGCTGCAGCGCTTTGAGAGGTCCGTGCCAGGCGCCACGACGACCGCCTGAAATGCAAGGCCCTGAAACCCGCGAAGGTCGGTTGCCTTGAGGCGGCCTTCAATGAGTCCGACGGCCGGGAGGCGGACGACGTGGGTCGTGCGGAGCGTCCCGGCAAATACGTCCAGGTCAGCCGTTGCCTCAGACTTGACCTCCTTCGGGAACCTCAACTCGACGGCGACCTCCGCTGTGCTCGGCAGCTGCGACTTCGCGCCCTTCTTCGCCTTCGGCGCAAGCTCCGGGATCGTGGCCGGCGCCGTCGCGACCGTCCAGCCAGGGGTCGCAGTCGCGAACCTCAGCATGTACGGGCAGACGGTCGAGCCCACGACGGTCGGCCCCCCAACGGTGGCCTCGGTCTTATTCGAGACCCTCACCGTGACGGTGACCGTATCGGCAGCCGTGATTCGCGCGTCTCGCACGTCGTAGGTGAGACCGTCGATCTGGTCATACGACTTGCCCTTGCATTCGGCCGCGGGCTCGCCAGCCGGCGCCGCCCATGCGCTCGGGGTGATGGTCAACGTTAGAGCTGCGATCAGCAGGAGGGGCTTGCGCACAGTGGAATCCTGGGTGGGTGGGGACGGTCGTGGGACGACCGTCGCCACTATCCCTCGTGTCTGACGCCGTGAACAGCTTTTCGACTCCCAACGTTCGTTTGGGTCTTCCCGGGTTCGGTCCTGGCGTGCGCGACGCGATCTACGCACATGTCTACAGCGACCCCGCCAACGAGGTCGGCGGACTGCTCGCGGGCGACCGGCGCCCCGACGGCGTGATGGTCGTCGGCGTGATCGCCGCCGAGCGCGCAAGCGGCGACGTCACCAGCCTCACCTTTACCCACGAGTCGTGGACCGACATGCTTGGCGAGCTCGACGCGCAGTTCCCCGGCGCCGAGATCGTCGGCTGGTACCACTCGCATCCGGGCCACGGGATCTTCTTGTCGCGTCACGACGAGTTCATCCACCGCAACTTCTTCCCGGCCGCCTGGCAGTTCGCGATCGTCGTCGACCCGCACCACCACGACGAAGGCCTGTTCATGTGGCGCGACGGCGAGCTGCCGCGCGTCGCGCGGGCGCAGGTCGACCCGCGCTGGGGCGGGCGAGACACGCCGGTCCCAGCTCCAGCTCCGGAACCGACGGCCACAGCTGAGCCTCCTGAGCGGGCTGCTCCATCCGGTTCGCGGCCACCGCAGCCCGCCAAGGCGCCGCCCGTCGACCCGAGACTGCCACGCAAGGACGCCCCTCGCCGCTCGGCCGACGATCGCGCACGCGACCGCGAGGAACGGGCG
>JAEZDB010000474.1 GCA_023429855.1 Actinomycetes bacterium | reverse complement strand
TAGGCGAGCGTCGCGTGGGCGCGGAACGTGCCGAACCGCTCGGGCGACCGCACGGCGAGCCCGATCACCTCATAGGCGAGGCGCACGACGGGCAGGTAGTCGTCCTCGGCCCAGCGGTACCAAAAGGCCCGGTAGAGCTCGAGGTCAGACGTGGCGCCCTCGGCCGGCACCATGCTGCGGTCGCGGATGTAGCCGAGCACCTCGGTGACGAGCTCCTCCTTCGTGCCGAAGTGGTGCACCACCGCCGACGGCGCGATCCCGATCGCCTTGGCGAGCGGCCGCATGGAGAGCGACGCGATGCCGTGCTCGAGGACGTAGACCGACGCGGCGTCGAGCAGCTCTGCGCGGCGCCCGGAGTAGCGCAGCTTGCGGCCGTCGATCTGGGACTCGTCCGACACGGACACCCACGGTACCGGTTGGGTGATCTCCGTCACCGAATCGCGTCAGGGCGTGCCAGGGCTCAGAACGACCAGATCACCGGCACGAGGAACACGGCGACGACGAAGAACAGCGCCACCATCGGCGCGCCGAGGTTCCAGTAGTCGCCGAACCTGTAGCCGGCTGGGTCCATGATCATCAGGTTGCCTGGCGTCGAGATCGGCGTGAGGAACGAGGCGCTCGACGCGACTGCGACGCTCATCAGGACGGGCTGCGCGGAGACGCCGAGCGACTGCGCTGCGGCGACACCGACCCGATCAGCGGCGACCGCGGCGGGATCACGACCTCGGCCACGCCCGAGGCCCGCGTGAACAGCTCGTCGGGCACCTGGTGCTCTGCGAGCGCGCCGTTGTGCAGCCGGTACTCGGCCAGCAGCGTGCGGGCATGCCCCGACAGGTCGACCGACAGCGCGCGGGGCTGGCGCTCGGGCAGGAGCCGCGGCCCGAGCAGCAGCGCGATCGCGATCACGCCGACGGTGAGCGGCACGCCGACGAGGGCAAACTCGAAGTACGAGAACGCGCCCTCGCCGACGCGGCCCGCCTCGTCGGCGACGAGCACGTTGACCGGCGAGCCGGTGAGAAAGACGAGCGCGCCGGCGTACGACGAGAACGCCATCGGGATCAGCAGCTTCGACGGCGCCTGCCCGAGACGGAACGCCAGCAGCACCGTCATCGGAACGAGCGCGGCGACCGCGCCGTTCGGCGTGAGGATCGTGGCGAGCGCAGCCGCGAGCACCAGCAGCAGCACGACCAGCTTCGACTTCGACTCGCCCGCCACCGCAACGAGGCGGTGCGTCGCCCACGTCGTCACCCCCGCCCGATCGAGCGCGTCGCTGACCACGAATAGCGTCGCGATGAAGATCACCGTCGGGTCGCCGAAGCCCGCGAACGCCTCGCCGACGTCGATCACGTCAAGGCCGTAGAGCGCCAGCGACGCGCCGAGCGCGACGACCGCCACCGGCAGGCGGTTCCACAGAAAGAGCAGCACCGCCCCGCCGAGAACGGCGAAGGTGAGGGTCGCGTCGGTCATGCCGTGGCCGCCCGCCGAGGCCAGATCAGCCCGGGCCGAACGGAATGCCGACCACGTACCACGCGATGAAGAACACGGTCCAGACCGCGCTCAGTACCAGGAAGTACGGCAGCATCAGCGCGATCAGCGTGCCGATACCGGCCTTGCGGTCGTACTTCGCCGCGAACACGACGACCAGCGGGAAGTAGGCCATGATCGGGTTCACGACGTTGCCCGGCGAGTCGCCGACGCGGTAGGCCGCCAGCACGGCAGCGGGGTCGACGCCCAGGCGCACCAAGAGCGGCACGAAGATCGGCGCGAGCAGCGCCCACTTCGCGATCGCCTGCGGCACGAGGACGTTGACCACGGCCGTCACGATGATCACGAGCAGCAGCAGCCAGACGGCGCCGATGTTCGCGCTCTCGACCCAGTCGCCCAGGCTCACGGCGGCCACGTTGGCCATGTTCGAGTAGTTGAAGTACGCGATGAACTGCGCGATCAGCAGAAACAGGAAGAGCAGCGGACCGAGCCCCATCCACGACTTCTCGATCGACTTGATGCCGTCGCCGAGCGTGGTGATGGTCTGCGTCGCGCGGCCGTAGGCCACCGCCGACGCCAGGAAGGCCAGCGAGATGATCGGGATCAGGCTGTCCATGAACGGCGAGGTGCCGATGACCGAACCCGTCTCGGGGTCGCGCAGCGGCGCACCCGAGGGCACCGTGAGCGCGGCGATGAGCACCACGACGCCGAGCAGCGCGAAGCCGGAAGTTCACGCCAAAGCCGCCCGCCACGCCGGCGAACGCTGCGGCGATGCCGGCCAAAGGGTGCCTGCCGACGCTCATGAACGCCGCCGCCCCCAGCGGGATGAGCACCAGGTAGCCAGCGTCGGAGGCGACGCTGGAGATCACGCCGAGCAGCACGATCACGTAGGTGAGCAGGCCCGCCGACGTGATCGCGACGAGCTTGCGTATGAGCGCGGCGATGAGGCCCGACGACTCCGCCAGGCCGACGCCGATCATCACGATCAGGATGATCCCCATCGCCGTGAAGCCCATGAAGTTGCTGACGAACGAGGTGAAGAGGAAGGAGATGCCGTCGTTCGACAGCAGGCTCTTGACCTCGGCCGTCTCGGTCGTGACGGCGTAGTCCTCGGCGTCGGCGGCCTCGGGCGGCAGGATCTCAGTCGGCGCGACCGACCCGCCGACGTACTGCTCCTCCACGACCGCGGCCGGCGGCTTAATCACCTCGTAGGTGACCGACACGTTCATCCACGCGAAGACCTGCGACAGCAGGATCACCGCGAGCGACAGCACCATGAACAGCACCGCGGGGTGCGGCACTTTGTTGCCGGCGCGCTCGATGAAGTCGAGGAAGCCCTTGCCGCCCTCGCCGTGGTCGGAGCCTGCGCCCGGCGCGGGCGCTTCGGCCGCCGCAGCGCTCACACCTGCGCCTCGGCGTAGGCGGCAGCGAAGCGGCCGAAGAAGTCGGCCTCGGCGAGGGTCGCCTTCTCGAACTCGTCGAGCAGCACGCGCTCGTTGGGGCCGTGGATGTTGGCGTAGCCGTCGGTCGTGCCGACCAGCAGGAAGTCGGCCCCCGGCGCGGCGCGCTGCAGGGCGTTGACGAGCGGGATCGATCCGCCGACGCCGACCTTGACCACGTCGGCCTGCCAGGTCGCCTCCCACGAGGCGCGGGCGGCGTCGTAAGCGAGGCTCTCGGTACGGGCGGCGAAGCCGTTGCCCGTCGCCCCGGTCGACAGGGTGAAGCTGATGCCGAAGGGCTTCGTCTGCTCGAGGTGGGCGATCACCGCGGCCTGCGCCTCTTCGGCGTCCTGCTCGGGGTGCACCCGCACGTTGAGCTTGGCGCGGGCGTAGGGCGACACGGCGTTGAGCGCGCCGTCGACCGACGGCGCGTCGATGCCGACGATCGTGATCGCCGGGCCGGAGACGACGCGCGAACCGAGGTTGCCGGTGCCGATGAGCGGGGTGTCGCCAACGATCTCGGCGAGCTCGCGGAACTCGGCCTCGCTCACGCCGCCGCCCGTCCACTCGTTGCGGCGCAGGCCTGCCACGGCCACGTCGCCGTGCTCGTCGTGGAGCGTCGCGAGCGCCTGCACCAGCGCCACGAGGGCGTCGGGCGCGGCGCCGCCGTACTGGCCCGAGTGTTTCCCCGAGGCGAGCGTGCGGACCTCGAGGGTGACCTCGGCCATGCCACGGAGCGCCGTCGTCAGGGTCGGCACGCCGGGCTCCACGCTGCCCATGTCGCCGATGATCATCACGTCAGACGCGAACAGCTCTGGGTTCGTCGGCGGGTACGGGGTGAGCGCGCCGCCGCCCGTCTCCTCCTGGCCCTCGATCACGATCTTGATGCCGACCGGCGGCTTGCCGTCCCACGCGCGCAGCGCGCCGACGTGGGCGACGATGTTGGACTTCGTGTCGGCCGAGCCGCGGCCGAACATCGCGCCGTCTTTGACCACCGGCTCGAACGGGTCGGTGTCCCACTCGTCGAGGTCGCCGGCGGGCACGACGTCGTAGTGGCTGTAGAGCAGCACGGTCGGGGCGCCGGGCGGTGCCGGGATCTCGCCCATCACGATCGGGTTGGTCTCGGGCAGGTCGAGGGTCCAGACCTTCTCCACGCCGGCGCTGCGGAGCAGCTCGGCGACGGCATCGTGCGCCGCCTGGATCGGCTCGTGCGGGAGGCCGTCGCCGGAGACAGACGGGATGCGAACGAGGTCTTCGAGCTCGCGCTGCAGCTGCGGCATGAGCTCGCGGACTTTGCCGGCGAGCGCAGGGGTGTTGGGCATGGCGGCCGGGGCTCCTTAGGATTGCGGCGCGGCAAGCTGCTCGGCGAGCTTGGCCGTCTTGATGGCGACGAGTCCGACGAAGATGGCGATGACGCCGCGAGCGATCAGCCCGAGACCGGCAAACAGCGCGAGCGTCTTCAGACTGAGACCCGGCAGCGCGAGGATCAGCACGCCGAACGCGAGCATCGCGATCGAGGCGAGCATCCGGGCCGCGCGGTCGCTCGAGAGCGTGCGGACGGCCTTGATCGAGCCGACGACGCCCGCGACGACGAGGTAGACGCCGAGCGCGAGGATGATCACGGCGAGCGAGTTGAAGGGGTGCCGGATCACGACGAGCCCGAGCACGAGGCCGAGGATCGCCGCGATCGCGCCGAGCGTGCGGTGGGTGGTATCGCCCTCGTTGCCGTCGAACAGCGCCTCGGCGAGGTCGAGCGACGAGAAGACGATCAGCGCGCCACCGGTGAGCAGCGAGATCACGAGCAGGGTGAGCTCGGGGTAGACCATCGCCAGGATGCCGGCGCCGATCGTGACGACGCCGAGCACGAGAAAGAAGATCCCCAGGCCCTTGCCGTACTTCGGTTCGGCGGCGGCGCGGACCTCGGCGCTCGTAACGTCGGTCGTCATGGGCGCAACGCTACCGCGCCATCTCCTAGGGGGTGCATCGGCGTGCCCAGGTCTGCCCGGCCGGGCCAAGTGGACGGGTCGCACCCGGCCATCCATACCGTCCACTGGCGCAGTGGCGCTCCAATAGCGGGGCGGACACCACGTTCCGTCGAACGGGCGTCCAGAAATCCCCGAAACGCGCGTTCAGCAACTTGCACAACTGGCCTAACCAGCCGACCTTATGTGTACGCCCCGACACACACCTCGCGCTCACATTCGGACTGGACACCCGTGAAGCGAGGCGGCGACTCCCTCCAGAGTCTCTTGCGCGGGCTATCCGAAGGCCGACGATTTCAGGGGATCGGCCTTCGACCGCGACGCGGGTCGTGCCTACCAAGGGGACACAGGTTAGGCGCGACCCGCGGCGTGTTCTCTCGGCCGCGGCGCCGCGCGCTCACCGCACGTGGCTAGGCAGCGAGGAGCGCGTCGTAAGCGCGTCGCAGGCGTGCGCCTGCCTCCGGGTCGCGATGCGTCTGCCGCACGCGCACCGTGCCGGTCGCCAGTGCCACGACCGTGAACGCGACCTGGTCGGGATCCGTGCCCGTCGGCAGCTCACCGGCGTCGATGGCCTCCTGCGCCGCCTCGCGGATCCGCTCGCGCCACCAGAGCGCGCCGCGCTCGATGGCGTCGTGCATCGCCCCCGGCTTGTCGTCGAACTCGAACGAGGCCGCCGTCAGGATGCAGCCGCCCGGCCACGGCGGGTTCGTGACGAACGTCGCCCAGCGTGCGCAGTAGCCCTGCAGGCGCGCAAGCCCGTGCTCGCCGCGGCCCGGCTCGACGACCAGCGCGCGGAACGTGGCAGCCGCCTCGCCGTAGGCGGCCAGCTGGAGCTGCTCCTTCGTGTGGAAGTGCCCCAGGATCCCGGCCTTGCTCATCTCCAGGTCCTTCGCGAGCGAGCCGATCGTGATGCCCTCAAACCCCTCGAGCGACGCGACCTCGACCGCGCGCTGCAGGATCGCCACCCGCGTGGCCCGTGCCGCTTCGTCGCTTCGCCGCCCTGCCATCACTCCAACGTAGCGAACGCTCGGTCGCCAAATCCCCACGCGTCCGGGGGCGCGGGGTTAGAAGACGTCTTTGGGCGGGCTCTTCGGCGGGTCGGGCGGCTGGGTGCCACCAGCCGGCGGCGGGACCACAGGCCCGCCAGTGCCCGCTTGGCCGCGCAGCTCGGCTTCGCGGCGCGCGAGCTCCTGCTCGCGGCGCTGCAGCTCGAGCTCGCGCTCACGACGCGCGAGGTCAGCCTCATGGTCGCGGTCGCGGCGGTCGTCGTCATCGTCGTCATCGCGACCCGAGCGCTTGGCGAGCCAGAAGCCCAGGCCGAGGAGCACCAGCGCAATCAGCGCGGCGAGCGCGATCTGCGCCCACGTCGGCAGGTCCTCGCCCTCGGGCTCCGGCACGACGCCGGTCGTCGCTGGCGCCGTCGTGCCCGAGAGGTCGTCCTTGAGCTCGACGTCGGCTTGCGTCTCGACGGCCTTGCCGCAGCCCTCCGTGCGGACGGCAGCCTGGTACTTGCCCTTCTTGAGGCCGTTCGACCAGTACAGCGGGTAGTCGATCGCCGTGCGCGAGAGGATCGTGTCGACGTCGCGCTTCTCCGACGACAGCAGCTTCTCGTCCTTGTAGAGCGTGGCCGTCAGCGTCGGGCGGCAGAGCAGGTCGCCCTTGTTGTCGAGGCGGATGAAGAGCGCCGGGATCTGCGACCCGCGGACGGCCTCGAGCCGCAGCACCTTCGGCTGCATGTTGCGCTGCACCGGACCGCGCACGCGGATCTGGGTCGCGATCGCGACGCGCAGCACCTGCGTGACGGCGAACTGCCCGCCCGTGGTCTTGCGGCGCAGCGGCTCGATCGCGACGCCGCCGACGTGATCGCCGGGGTACGCGTCCTCAGGGATGTCGACGGTGAACGCGACGATCTTCTCGTCGCCGGGATCCAGGCGGATCAGCTTCTTCGACGGCGTGATCCACGCGCCCACGCTCTTGTCGGGCGCGTCGCGCGGGGCGAAGACGGTGCCGCCGCGGTTGCTCGTGACGGCGTCGACGGCGTCGACGTAGAGCCGCGCAAAGGTCTTGCCGGAGTTCGAGATCGCGATATGGCCGACGAACTTGGAGCCCGCGTTGCGGCGCTCGACGAAGTAGGCCCGACCGATCGACTTGCCCGACGCGTCGACAGCGCGCGCGCTGATGCCGTCGACGGCGGGCGCGCCCTGGGCGGCGACCGGAGCGGCCGACGCCAGGAACAGGAGGGCAAGGAGGAAGGCGAACCGCGCAGCGAGGGCCCGCACGGGCCGGCGGCTCGAGGCTACGGAGCGGTGTTGAGGGTGTAGGTCCACGTCGAGTTGTAGGTCCCGGCGGCGGTCTCTGCTGGGATGCCCAGCTGCCAACCGAGATTGAACTCCATCTGACCACGGCCGGTGTCAGCAGCGGCCTGGTAGATCGTAGTGGCCGGGGCGGGCGCCGCGTCCACGGGCAGCGCGTAGGAGACCGTGTTGGTCGCCGGGGTGCAGGTCGACGACGGGAGGCAGGTCGCCGCCGCCGGAGCCGCCGGAATCGAGAGCGCGGTGGCCGGAAGCTGCTCGGTCGGCGTCACGCTGTGCGTGAAGCGCGTCGGCTGCATGTCGATCTTCCAGGCATCGGCGATACCGCGTGCGTCCTGAACGCGGATGTTCTGCGGCACGGCGGGCGTAGAGGTCTGGTTCGCGCCGTTCAGGGTGATCGGCTGGAACGAGACGTCGCCAGGCGTGCTGTTCAGGAAGATCAGGGTGCCGGAGTTGATGACGGCGTCGGCGTCGGCGGTTTCGGCGTTGGCCGGGGCTGCGGCCAGCGCGGCGACGACTGCGGCGCTAGCCGAAGCTGCAGCCAGGCGAGCGAGTAGTGGGCGCGATGCTGGGAACATGATGGGAGAGCCGTTCGGTGGTTGGGGATCGGCCAGTGAAGCCGCCGAGTCGTCAGAGGTCAGGGATGACGGGTGACTCGGTAATCGAAGTGGCAGCCAAGTCATCGGCAGCCACCTCACCGCTTTACAGCGGTTTCGGCAGACGTTGGACGGTCAGGAATGAAGAGGGTTTGGGTCGAAGCGCAGCGCGCGGTCCCGCTCACGGGGTGCGCCGGCGAGCTTCGGGTCGCGGCGGTCGAGGGCGTTCTGGAGGAAGAAGAGGAGGCCGATGAGGGCGGACGCGCCGAGCGGCACGCCCGCGCGCTTGAGCACGGTCGGCGCGTTCTCGGCGATCGCCTCGCCAGCGCGCTTGAACCAGCTCTTGTCGGACGGGCCCTTCGGCGTGACCGGCGGAACGGCGGCGTTCTCGTCCTCATCGTCGGCCGACGTGCTCGAGCCCGTGTCGTCGCCGCCGGAGTCGCGGCGGTCGGAGTTGCCGCCGTCGCCCCTGCCACCGCGGCCGTTGCCGCTGCGCAGCGG
>JAEZDB010000471.1 GCA_023429855.1 Actinomycetes bacterium | reverse complement strand
CCTGATGACGGCGCCCGACGCCCTGCCCGGCTACGACGCCCTCGAAGCCCTGACCGGCCCAGGCCACGTGTCGGGCATCGCCGCGCGGATCGGGCTGCAGATCGGCGCGTACCGGCCCGGCGCATCGCTCAGCAGAATCACCGCGCCGACGCTGGCCCTCGTCTGCCTGACCGACACGGTCGCGCCGACGAAGGCGACGCTGCGCCACCTGGAGCGGGCCGCCAACCCGGCGATCGAGGTCAAGACCTACGCGACCGGCCACTTCGACATCTACCTCGGCGAGCCGTTCGAGGCCGCCGTCGCCGACATGCTCGACTTTCTCGGGCGCCACCTGCGCGGCTGAGCCGCGCGAATGCCTTAGCTGAACTCCGCGTAGAGCTCGGGCAAGAACTGGGCGAGGTGGTTCATCTCCTCGCCGCAGTGGCGCAGCAGCGCCGCGCCGAAGCGCAGGTCGAACGTGACCCCCTGCGGCAACGACACGCCGCGCTTGATCGCGCAGGCGATCGAGGACGTATCCAGCGAGCGGGTCCCCGCGACGTTGAGGTAGAAGCGGCTGCGCATCTCCGAGCCCGTCGCGGTCCGGCGGACCTGGTGGCAAAGCACGCCGACGTTGACCGGCACCAGCGCCGTCCCGACCGTGCCGCAGATCGCGGTCCCGTCGAACTTCGCCGGGTCGACCCCGAACCGCCGCGGATCGGTAAAGGAGATCGCGAGCTGATCCAAGTGGCCGCCGATCACCTCGTCGACGTACGACGTGTTGCCGCGGTACCGCTGCTGGTCGGTGAGGCCGGGCGTATCGGCGCGGTCATAGCGGAGCCCCGCGTAGGCGTGGGCATCGGGGTGCCAGAGCTTGTAGCGGGCGCTCTCCTTGCTGTGCCACCCGAACCACCAGTCCCACATCTCGGGGGTGACGCGAGGCATGTCGGTGAGGCAGGCCACCCAGATCTCACCGTTTCGGAGCCGCCCGTATCCGGTCTCCACCGGCGAGTAGCCAGCTGTGTGCATGTCGGCCCCGAGGCCGCTGCGCGTCGGGATCAGCGCCTGCGCCACGGGCCCGCGCGCAATCGCCTCCGGCACATGCGCCTGCGGCGGATCGACGTGCGGCTTCATGTACTTCGCGTAGGGCTTGGCCGCGTCGGCCGCACGGTAATACAGGTAGCGCGACTCGCAGGTGGCCGTGGCGGCCGCAGCGGTGCGAGCAGCCGGACTCGCGAGGATCGCCGCGCCGGCCGCGACGCCGCCAGCGCCAGCCAAGAGCCGCCGGCGCGTCGTGCCCTGCGGCGTCAAGTCCTCGTTCTCCTCAATCCTCTGCATATGTAGAGGACCCTCTCACAGCTGGCACCGGACCGCAAGCCGCGATCGCCGGGAGCCCGCATACGATCCCGCGATGGACGCCCGCCGAACGCTCATCGCCGACGCGGCGCTGACGGTGATCGGCGAACGCGGCATCCGCGGCCTCACCCACCGCGCCGTCGACGAGACGGCGGAGCTTCCCGCCGGCTCCACCTCGTACTACTGCCGGCGGCGCATCGACCTGATGAGCCTCACGCTGCAGCGGCTGTACGCCCTCGACTCCGCCGACATCGCCACGGTGACCGAGCGGCTGATGAGCGGCCCCCGCGATCCGGCGGCCATCAACCACGAGGTCTCCGCGCTCGTCGTCCGCTGGCTTGCTCCTCCCGCGCGTACGCGCACGATCGCGCGCTTTGAGCTGTTTCTCGCGGCCTCGCACGAGCCCGAGCTGCAAACGGTCCTCCAGGACCAGCTCGGCGGCATCGTCGCCCTCGTCGAAGCGATCACGCCGGCGATGCCGAACGGCGACGAACCCCGCCCCGAGCAGCGACTGGCGGTCCTGATGCTCGCCGAGGGCCTGATGCTCGCCAACGTGCGCCAGGGACTGCCGACGCCGACGCAGGCCGACGTCGAGCGCGTGATGTCGACACTCAGCCCACAGGCCTAGGGCCCGCCTCGAACAAACCCCAGATCCGTGCGATCCGTCCATCCGGACGGCTGACTCGATGATCCAGTCAGCGCACTCGAGCGCCTGCGCGACCCAACTCGGCAGATCGGCCCCCCGCCCGTAAACGACCGGCCAGGGCTAGACGGTCAGGCTTTAGGTGAGTCAGCACACAGAAAACCGGTTCATACTCGATTCTTGGACAAATCTCTCTTAGCGTCGCGGCCGTGCTGAACCCCACGCTTTCCCCCACTCCCCCCGGCACGACCGCTCCCGCCGACCTGGGTACCGACGCTGTCTCTGCAGCCACGTACCTGGTCGACCTGCTGCGAATCCTCGGCGTCGAGTACGTCTTCGGGGTTCCAGGCGGCGCGATCGAACCGCTGACCGATGCCCTCGCGATCAGCGAGAGAAACGGCGGACCTCGTATGGTCGTCGCGCGCCATGAAGCCGGTGCCGCGTTCATGGCCGAGGGCTATGCCCGCGAGACCGGCAAACTCGGCGTCTGCTGCGCGACATCCGGCCCGGGCGCCACGAACCTGCTCACGGGCGTCGCCTGCGCGTTCGAGAACGGCGTGTCGATGCTCGCCATCACCGGGCAGCCCGCGTTGCCGCTGATGGGCAAGCGCGCGCTGCAGGAGTCCAGCGGCGTCGGCGTCGACGTGATCGGCATGTTCAAGAGCTGCACGCGTTCGAGCCAGCTCGTCAGCCACCCGGCACAGGTCGAGACGCGCGTCACGTCGGCCGTGCTCCGTGCCATGCAGGCGCCGCACGGTCCGGTCCACCTGTCGTTCCCGGTCGACGTGCTCCGCGCACCGGTGGAGCGCAGCTTCAACACCACCACGATGCCGCGCCTCGCAGGCGGCCGCAGCAGCTTCGACCCGGCCGACGTCGACCTGCTCCGCGACTCGCTCAAAGACAGCGAGCACTCGGTCTTCGTGCTGGGCCGCGGCTGCCAGGGCGCGATGGGCCGCATCATGGCGGTGATCGAGGCCAGCAACGCGCCGTTCGTCGTGACCCCCGACGCCAAGGGCCTGGTGCGCACCGACCACCAGCTGTATCGCGGCGTGCTCGGCTTCGCCGGGCACGGCTCGGCGCGGGCGACGCTCTCCGACGACGTCGACCTCGTCGTCCTGGTGGGCTCGGGCGTGAGCGAGTGGACCTCGGCAGCGTGGAACCCGGTGCTGCTCAGCGACCGGCTGCTCCACGTCGACGACGACCAGGAGCACTTCCTGTACTCGCCGATGGCCCGCCACCACCTGCATGGCAACATCGGCGGCATCTTCTCCGCGCTCGCGCAGCGCGTGGCGCCGCAGGCACCGGTCGAGACGTCGCACCTGCGCGCGAACCCGTCGCCGACCGGCGGCGCCGTGCCGCTGCAGGCGGACGGCCCGATCAAGCCGCAGCACCTCGTGACCGAGCTCGGCGACCGCCTTCCTGGCGGCGCGCGGTTCATCGCCGACGCCGGCAACAGCACGGCTTGGGCCGTGCACTGGCTCCGCGATCCAGGCCGCGCCACGCTCGCCAACCGCGTGCCCGGCTCGCCGTGGCTGCACGTGCTGACGGAGTTCGCCCCGATGGGCTGGGCCATCGGCGCCGCCGTCGGGCTCGCCCGCGCCGACGCGTCGAACGCGGTCGTCTGCCTCACCGGCGACGGCAGCTACCTGATGAACGGGCAGGAGATCACGGTCGCCGCACAGGAGGGCCTGCCGGTGATCTTCGTGATCCTCAACGACTCGGCCCTCGGCATGGTGAAGCACGGCCAGCGCCTGGCTGGCGCCGAGCAGACCGCCTTCGAGCTGCCCGTCATCGACTACCGCGCGCTGGCGCAGTCGCTCGGCGTGCGCGCCCACCTGGTCGAGACGCTCGCCGACCTGCAGGCACTCGACCTCAGCGAGATCGCCAGCCGCCAGGGCCCGACGCTGCTCGACGTGCGCATCGACGGCGAAGAGGTGCCGCCGATGAGCCTGCGCCTGCAGACGCTGAACGAGGTGAACGGATGAGCGTCCAGCTGCAAACCGCCATCTGGCAGGAGGAGCCGGCGGCTGGCGACGCGTTCGCGGTCGAGTCTGCCCGCTGCCACGGCTACGACGTTTACGGTCAGCTGCTCGGCCGCGCGCAGTGGGGCGAGATGGTGCTGCTGCTGCTCACGGGCGAGCGCCCGACCGCGCCGCAGACCGCGCTCCTGGGCGACCTCGCCGTTGCCGTCGCCAACCCCGGCCCGCGCGACGCGTCGGTCCATGCGGCGATGTCGGCCGGCGTGAGCGGCTCGCCCGCAGCCGCCGTGCTC
>JAEZDB010000465.1 GCA_023429855.1 Actinomycetes bacterium | reverse complement strand
CCCCGGCGCAAGCCGGGGCCCTCGTCGTTTCTGAGGCGGGGCGGCTCGTAGACTCCGGCGCGATGGCCCGCCGCATCACCTATTCGCGCAACGTCACGCTGTCGCTGTCGCGGTCGTGCTCGTCGGTCTGCAAGTACTGCGCGTTTGCGACGCGCAAGCCGCACCTGCGCACACCCGACGAGGTGCAAGCCTTGATCGACGCGTCGGCGCGGCGCGGCATCAAGGAGCTGCTCGTGCTGACCGGCGAGGAACCGGAGGCCGTCAGCGGCGTGTCTGCGCTGCTCGCCGGGTTCGGGTTCGACGCGTTCGTCGACTACGTCGTATGGGCCTGCGAACGCGGGCTCGAAGCCGGGATGTTGCCGCACACCAACCTCGGCGCGCTCGAGGCGAGCGACCTCGCGCGGCTGCGCGATGTCACGGCGTCGCAGGGGCTGATGCTCGAGTCGATCAGCGAGCGTCTGATGGACACCGTCCACGCCGGCTCGCCGAGCAAGCACCCGCAGAACCGCCTGCGTACGATCCGCGCTGCCGGCGAGCTGCGGATTCCGTTCACCAGCGGCATCCTGATCGGCATCGGCGAGACCCGCGAGGAGCGGTTCGCGTCGCTGGAGGCGTTGGGCGCCGTCCAGCGGGAGTACGGCCACCTGCAGGAGGTGATCCTCCAGAACTTCGTGCCGCACCGCCGCTACTACGGCGAAGACACCGGCGCCGTCGCAACTGCCGCCGCCGAGGAGTACTGGCGCACCGGGCTCGGCACGCCGCCGACGCATGCCGCGCCCGCCTGGGCCAGCGAGGTGACGGTCGCCGACGTCGTCGAGCTGATCCACGCCACCCGCGAGCTCGTGCCCGGCGCGCAGATCCAGGTTCCGCCGAACCTGTCGGACCACTGGCCCGAGCTCGTGCGCGCAGGCGCCACCGACCTCGGCGGCCTCTCCAGCAACGGCGACCACATCTCGCCCGAGCACCCGTTTCCGTCGCCCAAGCAGGTGCGTGACCGCCTCGAGCCCGAGGGCTACTCGCTGGCGGAGCGCCTCTGCGCCCACGAGGCTTACCTCTCGCCGGAGTGGATCGCCGAGCCGGTCCTCGACCTCATCCGTACGCGGTACTGGGGGTTCCTGCCCTGGAAGGAGCGCTCGGACGGCGACGCAGGCCGCGTCGAAGCGCCTGCGGTGGCCATGGGCGAGCTGCACCGCACCATCGACCGCGCGGCCGATGGCGAGCCGCTCAGCCACGCGGACCTGACGGCCCTGCTCGAGGACCGGCGGCCCGAGGTCGTCGAAGACGTGCGGCAGGCGGCCGACGCGCTGCGTGCGGAGCTGGCCGGCGACACGGTGACGTTCGTCGTCAATCGCAATCTCAATCTCACGAACGTCTGCACCGTTGGCTGCGCGTTCTGCGGATTCGGGCAGTCGCGACGCTCACCCGAGGCCTACACGCTCGACGAGCCCGAGATCCGCGCGCGGATCGCCGAGGCGCTCGCCGGCGGTGCTACCGAGCTCTGCATCCAGTCGGGCATCCATCCGGACTGGACCTTTGAGACCTACCTGGACTGGATCCGCGTGGCCCGCGACGCTGCGCCCGGCGTTCACCTGCACGCGTTCAGCCCGATGGAGCTCGGCGCGATGATCGACGCCAGCGGCCTGCCGGTGCCCGAGGTGCTGGCGCGGCTGCGCGACGCCGGTGTGGGGTCGTTCCCCGGCACGGCGGCGGAGATCCTCGACGACGAGGTCCGCGACATCATCAGCCCCAACAAGCTGCCGACGGCCCGCTGGGTGGAGCTGATCGAGGCGGCCCACGCGGTCGGGGTGTCGACGACGGCGACCGTCATGTTCGGTCACGTGGAGCAGCCGCGGCACCTCGCGACCCACCTGCAGGTCGTCCGCGGGATCGCCGAGCGCAGCGCCGCGACGCGGGCCGCCGGGATCACCGAGTTCGTGCCGCTGCGGTTCATCCCGCACCAGACGCTCCTGGGCCGCACGAAAGGCGTCCGCGAGCTCGACGCCGACGAAACCCTGCGCCTCACGGCCGTCTTCCGTCTCGGGCTCGGCCGCTCGATCCGCAACCTGCAGACCTCCTGGGTCAAGCTCGGCCTCGATCTCGCGACCGAGTCGCTGCGCTGGGGCGTCAACGACCTCGGCGGCACGCTCATGGAGGAGAACATCAGCCGCTTGGCCGGTGCCGACCACGGCGTACGCCTCGAGCCCAGCGAACTGATCGCCGCCGCGCATGCTGCCGGCCGCCCGGCCGCCGAGCGCAGCACCCTCTACGCGGTTCGCGCCGAGCACCCGCTGCCGCTCGCGGACCCTGTGGCTCGCTGAGAGCAGTGTCGACCTACGCCCTTCAGAGGGTGTGATTCGGCGCGGCGAGGCGCCAGTTCACACCCCTTGGAGGGCGTAGATCGACACCACGCTCAGCCGTCCCCCCTAGCGGAAGAGGTCGTCGACGAGCGGCCGCTGGAGGGCGGCGGCGCCCGGGCCGTCGGCGGCCGTCATGGGGAAGTCCGCGCCGGTGATCACGACGACGCCGTCGCCACCCGCCTTGGAACGGACGAGGCCCGCGGCGGCCGCGAGCTCGTCGGCGACGGCAGGCAGCGTTGCCACGAGCGGTCGGCCGGCGCGGTCGACGCGTCCGTCGTGGGGGAGGAGCGGGTCGAGGCCCGCGACGCCGATGGCGACGTCGACCTGCCCGACGCGCCAGGCCCGCCCGAACGAATCAGTGATCACGACGGCGACCGGCTGCAGTCCCGTCAGCTGCTCGAGCCGGGCCTTGATCGCGCGCGCTGACGCATCGGGGTCGGCAGGCAGCAGCACGACGGTGCCGTCCTCGGGCGCGTTGCTCTGGTCAACCCCCGCATTCGCGCAGACCAGCCCGGTATGGGTGCGGCAGATCAGCACCCGCTCCGCGCGAAGCACCTCGGCCGACTCGTCGAGCACGACCTGCACGAGGCGGGCATCGCCGCTGCCCAGGCCGCGCCGCGCGAGCTGATGCGCGCGATCGCCCGCCTGCACCTCATCCAGTCGGCGCACGCGCCCCTCGGCCTTGGAGACCAGTTTCTGCGCGACGCAGACGACGGCGCCCGGCTGCACCGCGCCGTCACTCTGGCGTGCGATCAGCGCGCCGAGGTCGTCGCCCGCCGCGATCTCCGGAAGCCCGTCAACGGTGGCGATCTGCACGCTGCCTGAACCCATGGCGTCGCCTCGGCGCCTCGCCCTAGACGCGCAGACCCGCGACGACGCCGCGGGTTGCCGGGGCGCCGCCGCGCAGCGACGCGAAACGCGCGCGCAGGGTCGCGAGGTCGTCGGCGGTGTCGATGTCGAGCGCCAGGGACGGCACGACGCGCGCCTCGGCATCCACGCCGAGGGCCGACGCCGCGCTCAGGTGCCGCTGCAGCGACCCCTCCCCGAACGACGGCTCGATCGCGTCTGGCGGGTCGAGCAGCAGCGCGTTCGTGCCGGTCCCGTGGCGGTCTGGCACCACGACGACCGGCGGCTGCGGCGCGGTCAGCAACGCGTCGAGATCCTCGACCGTGACGAGCGGGCAGTCGCCGGGCGCAAGCAGCACTCGATCGTGGGGATGCGCCGCAGCGGCGATCCCGCGGAGCGCCGCTGCGCTGTGGGAGCCGGCGCCGCCGTCGGCGACCACCTCGGCGCCCTCGGCGATCGCGCGGTGGCGCGCCTCGCGGTCGTCGGTCACCACCACCACGCGCTCGACTGCCTCGCAGCGGCGCAGGTTCATTAGCACGTCGGCCAGCATCGCCAGCACCAGCCGCTCGCGGTCTGCCACATCGAGCGCGCCCATCAGGCGCGTCTTGGCCGCGTCGAGCGTCTTGACCGGCACGATCGCGAGAACCGGGCGCGGTGCCGCGTCGGCGCCGCCTGCGGCCTGCTCGGCCGCCCCCGTCATCCGGCGCGCAACTCGTCGGCGAGCGCGAGCACGTCGTGCGCGACCTCGCGACGGCGCTCAGGCGTGTCGAGCAGCACGTCGACCTGCTTGTGCACCAGACCGGACGGCAGCGGCTCAGTCGGCGCGTCGTCGCTGACCACACCGCCTGCGAGGTCGGCGTAGAGGCTGGCGATCCCGACCGCGTCATGCGTGACGCCGAGGTGATCGAGGAACGCGTCGGTCGGTCCCTTGAGCACGAAGCCCTTGACGAGCGGCGACACGACCACGACCGGCGCAGAGGCCGCCTTGATCGCCTCGCGGACGCCCGGCAACCCGAGGATCGGGGTGATCGACAGCGCCGGATTCGACGGGCCGATCACGATCACGTCGGCGGTCTGGATGGCGTCGAGGAACTCCGGGGTGGGCGTCGCCTCCTCGAGGCCGACGACCTTCACGTCTTCGATCGGGCCGATGCCGCCGCCGCGGATCAAGAAGTCCTGCACACCCGTGCGGTGGCCGCCGCCAGCGGTGACGAACGTGCGCAGCTGGTCGTCGGTCGGCGGAATCACTCGCGCCGGAATGCCGAGCGCGGTGGTCAGGCGAGCGAGCGCCTCGGTCGGGCGGACGCCCTCAGCCAGCCACTTGGCGCGCTGCACGCAGACCGCCATGTCGCGGTCGCCGAGGTTGAACCAGATCTCTTCGCCGAGCGCCTTGAGCTCGTCCATCACGGTGAACGAGTCGCCTTCGATGCCCCAGCCGCGCGGGTCGACGCGGTGCGCCAGCCAGTACGACACCAGGTCGGGGTCAGGGCTCACGTGTGCGCCGTAGATCTCGATGTCGTCGGCGACGTTGGCCACCACGGTCAGCTCGGCGCCGACCACGTCGAGGAAGCCGCGGGCCAGCTTCGCTCCGCCAGTCCCACCCGACAGGAGGACCACACGCGGCGTCGGCTGCTCGTCGAGGGCGTCGGTGGGAGTCATCGCACTTCCTGGGATTGGGGGTTCTCGGGCCACAGCGCGGCCTCGTCGGGCAACCCGGTGATCCGGATGCCGGCGTGGGCGCGATGACGGACGTTGATGCCGATCAGCACCGCGGTGAGCTGCTCGACGATGCGCGCTTGCTCGAGCGGGCCGGCGTCGACGCAGCGTAGTCCGGTGATCCGATGGAGGAGTGCCGCGACGCGGGCCTTGTCGGCGCGTTCGTCGCCGCAGAGCAGCACGTCTTCGGCGAGCTGGTGCTGCAGGTCGCCGAGCGTCTTGGCAGCGACCGTGTGCAGCGCAGAGACCACGCGAACACCCTCGGGCACCATCTCCTGTGCCTGCTGCGCGGCCGAGCCCTGCCAGACGCCGATGGTGCGCGTGGCTTTGCCGCTCACGGCGGCAGCGAGCGGGACGGTCGCATCGACGACGAGCTGCCCAGCCCGCAGGTGCGGACGCAGGCTGGTGAACGTCTCCGAATGGTTGCGGAACGGGACGCAGAGCACGACGAGCTCGGCTTGGTCGACGGCGTTCTGGTTGGTCGCCGCGCTCAGCTCGATCGGGTGATCGTCCATCCGCGGCCCGATCAGGGTGACGATCCGCTTGAGCGTCTCGACGGCGCGGGCCTCCTCGCGGGAGCCGAGCAGCACGGGGACACCGGCGAGCGAGAGCCGCAGCGCCAGCGCAGAGCCGAGCGCGCCGGAGCCGCCGACGATCGCGACGGGCTCATGGGTGCCTGCGTCTGGGGTCACGCAGCCGACGTTAGAGGACCCTGCGGGGTCATGCATCCGGGCCACCGCGATCCGTGCATCGCCGGGCGGTCGGCGTCCGCTCAGGCCGAGACGGCCTGGTAGCGCTCGACGGCATGCCGGCGCTCCTCGCCATGGTCGACGATCGGCTCCGGGTAGTCCTCGCCGATCACGCAGCCGGCCTCCCGCTGCTGCGCGGGCGTCATCTTCCACGGCTCGGTGAGGTGCCGGTCGGGCACGCCTGCCAGCTCCGGGCACCAGCGCCGCACGTAGCGGCCCGACGGATCGAACTTCTTCTGCTGCAGCGTCGGATTGAACATCCGGCGGAAGTACGGCGCCGGGTCGGTGCCGGTGCTGGCGGTCCACTGCCAGCCGCCGTTGTTGCTCGACAGGTCGCCGTCGAGCAGCTGCTGCATGAACCAGCGCTCGCCCTCGCGCCAGTTGAGGTGCAGGTCCTTCGTGAGGAACGAAGCGACGACCATCCGCGCCCGGTTGTGCATGAAGCCCGTCGCCTTCAGCTCGCGCATCGCAGCGTCGACCAGCGGGTAGCCGGTCTGCCCGTCTTGCCAGGCCCGCAGTGCCTCCGGGTCGTCTTCCCAAGCCAGCTCGCGGTACTTCTCCTGAAATTCGACCTGCGCCACATGCGGGAAGTTCAGCTGCACCTGCAGGTAGAAGTCGCGCCACGCCAGCTCGCTCCGGTAGGTCGCTGAACCGGGGCCGCCCTGTTCGCGCGTGAGGCGCTCGACGAGTAGCGGTGAGACGGAGCCGTAGTGCAGGTGCGTAGAGAGCCGCGACGTGACGGCTGCGAGGTCGCTGCGGCGGTCGTTGTACTCCGCGAGTCCGCGTTTGACCCACGCCTTCGCGGCGGCGACGCCCGCAACCTCGCCCGCCTGCGGCGGGTCGTCGACCTTCGCGTCGGACGCATCGAACCCCAGCGCCTCAAGGGTCGGCAGCTCGCCGCGGTCGCCGCGCGGCGTGTGCAACGTGCGCGGCGGCGTCAGCAGGTCGCGGCGTTCCTGGGCGCCCCACACCTTCGAGAACGGCGTGAAGACGATGTGGGGCGTGCCGCTCTTCGTGCGGATCGCGGCGAGATCGGTGGCGATCGCGATACCGGGATGGAGCGTGAGCTCGGCGCCGACCTCGGTGAGCGCATCCCGCACGCGCGCATCGCGGTTGCGCGCAAAGCCCGAGAAGTCTTCGGTGGCGTGGACCACCGTGGCACCGGTCAGGCGGACGACCTCCGCCAGCTCCTCAGCCGGATCGCCACGGCGCCACCAGAGGCGGCCGCCGAGGTCGTGCCAGCGCTCGTCGAGCGCCTGCAACGTCTGCAGGAGAAACCACGTGCGCCGGGCGCTCGCGAAGCGCCCGTGGAGCAGCACGTCGTCGAAGCAGAACACCGGGACCACGCCGTCGTCGCCGCCGTCGCGGACGGCGGCCGCGAGCGCGGGCAGGTCGTGCACGCGCAGGTCGCGGCGGTACCAGAGGATCGCGGGAGCCATACCTCAGGTGTACGACTGCAGTGGCCGGTCGGCTCACCGCGGCCGGTCAGGGGCAGGCAGCTAGGCGGCGAAGACTTTGAACTTGACCGTCATGGCGCTATGGCCGTCGACGGTGCAGATCATCACGTAGTCGCCGGCGGGCAGGGTGAACGACTTCGTTGCGGACTGGCCTCCCTCGATGTTGGTCGAGACGACGCGCACGGTGCCGTCGGGGCCGCCGCCGGGGGTCACGCCGTCGGCGATGACGAGGTTGTGGTCTTCGGCGGAGTCGGTGTTGTCGAACCGGAACTGGATGCTGCCGGCTCTCGTGCCGCAGCTGCTGAGCTCGAACTTGCTGCCTTCCTCGATCGCCGTGATGGTGATTGGCGCGGGGCCGGGGGTGGTGCACTCGGCCGGCGCGGGCAGCGTCGGCGTGGTGGGGGCGGGCGTGGTCGGCGCCGGTGTGGTCGGTGCCGGTGCCCCCGGGGTCGGTACGGTCGGCGCAGGTGCGTGAGGAGCCGGGCTGGACGGCGGCGTGGTCGTGCCCGGTTTCGGGCTCTTCTTTGACTCCGCGATGATCTTGCGGCGCCGCTCAAGGCACTTCGTCCGCGCTTTGCGGTCGGACTTCTTGAGCTTCTTGAGCTGGGCCGCCTTCTTGATCTTGACGAGCTTCTGGCACTTCTTCGACAGCTTCTTCGTCGCCTGGGCGGTCGTCAGCACCTTGGCGGTGCGCGCAGCCGCCGCGTCGGCGCGCTGAGCGGCGAGGTACCGCTCGGCGAAGGTCAGCCCCATCGCGGTCGTTCCGACGGTGCGCGGCGCGTAGGCCTTCCAAAGCGGGCCGCGCGGCCCTTGGACGAGGCGCGGGCTGCGCGGGTCGGCGACCACGAACATGGCGTCGCTGCCGGTTGGGGCCGCTGGGGCTGCAGCCCGCCGTGGCGCGGTTGCCGGCGCAGCAGCCGCGACGTGGTGC
>JAEZDB010000361.1 GCA_023429855.1 Actinomycetes bacterium | reverse complement strand
AGCCTGGCCCTTGCGGCCAGGCTTGGACCACGGAGGCCCTTGGGTATCGGGGACAGCGCCCGCGCGCCCGCGCAAGCCTGCCCGCGCGTCCGCGCAAGCCTGCCCGCGCGGCCCATCCCTCTCCTTTCGGTGCCCATCCCGATTCCCAAGCCTCTCTCTGGTCCTAACCTGGCCCAAAGGGCCAGGCTTGGACCACTTTGGCTCTTGGGTACGGCAGCCTTGGGATTCGGGCGGCGCCGGTCAGTCGACGTCGGCCACCCCGTCGAACGCCCGCGCCAGCGCGGCGCGCAGACTTGGGGCTCCGCCGCCTCCGCCTCGCTCGGCCGGGACGAGGATCTCGTTGAGACCGAACTTCACGGCCTCCGCCGCACGGCGGTCCGGTTGCGGGACGGTGCGGAGTTCGCCGGTCAGGCCGATCTCGCCGAAGCAGGCCAGCGGGACGCGGGTGTCTTCCGAGCCCGACCCCAGTGCGACTCCGCGCGCGGCGCTGGCGACCGCCAGCGCAATCGCCAGGTCGGCGGCCGGCTCGTCCACGCGCACGCCGCCGACGACGTTCACAAACACGTCGTGGTCACCCAGCTGCACGCCCGCGTGTCGGCTCAGCACCGCCAGCACCAGCGACAGCCGGTTGCGGTCGATGCCGTTGGCCACGCGGCGCGGCGGGACGACTTCGGTGCGGGCGACGAGGGCCTGGATCTCGACGAGCATCGGGCGTGTGCCTTCCATCGCGCAGAGGACGACGCTGCCGGGATTGCCGGTGGCCTCGCCGACGAAGCGCGCTGAGGCGTCCTCGATCTCGACCAGGCCGCTGCCCTCCATCTCGAAGACGCCGACTTCGTTGGTGGAACCGAAACGATTCTTTGCGGCGCGCAGCGTGCGGAACGAGCGCTCGCGCTCGCCCTCGAACTGCAGCACGCAGTCGACGAGGTGCTCGAGCACGCGCGGGCCGGCAAGCGATCCCTCCTTGGTGACGTGCCCGACCAGCAGCATCGCGATGTCACGCGATTTGGCGACTTGCATAAGGCGTGCGGCGACCTCGCGGACCTGCCCGACGCTGCCGGGTGCGCCCGAGAGCTCGGCGCAATAAAGCGTCTGGACCGAGTCGATCACCACCACGTCGGGCCGCGGATCGCAGGCCTCGATCGTCGCGATCACGGAATCGAGATCCGTCTCGGCGACGACCGGGACCTGCAACGCGTTCGCACCCAGGCGCTCGTGGCGCATGCGGATCTGCTCGGGCGACTCCTCGCCGCTGACGTAGAGCACCGAGTTGCCCTGCGCGACGAGATTGCCGAGCGCCGCACCGACCAGCGTGGATTTGCCGATGCCGGGCGATCCGCCGAGCAGCACGAGCGACCCTGGCACGATGCCGCGGCTGACATTCCCCCCAGACGCAGCCGCGGAAGACGAACCGAGCACGCGGTCGAACTCGCCGATGCCGGTCGAGATCCGGCGGATGCGGGCGGCCCGCACCTCGCTGAGGATCACCGGCTCGGCGACGGGGCCGCGCGCACGTGTGGCATTGGCGGCAGCCGGAACCGGCGCCACCGCACCGATCCCGCGTTTCGCGCCGGCGCCGGTGGTCGGCGCGGGCGCGCGCTCTTCGGCCAGCGTGTTCCACGAGCCGCAGCCCGGGCATTGCCCGTGCCACTTGCGCTCGACGGTCCCACACTCGCCACAAACGAAGATCGATTTGTCCGTCTTGGTTGCCACCAACAGAACATACGTTCGCCCCCCGACGGAAAAACCCTTACACGAAATGACGAAACCTCGCCCTAAGGGCGAGGTTTCGATCTTGCGCCTGGGCGGTTTGGGACCTAAACTTTGGTGTATATGAACTTTCCCCAGAGGATCCGCTGGCAGTGGCACCGCGGATTCGCCGCCTTCCGCCTCTTGTGGCTGATGGTGCGCGAGCCGGCACTGCGCGGAAACGGACTTTTCTTCATTGGGCCGGGACACGACGTCGCGACTGACCTGTACGCCGAGATTTCGATCGGCGACGACGTCTGGTTCATGCAGGACTGCACGGTCCACTTCTACGGCAAGGTGTCGATCGGCGACAACGCCTATTTCAATCGTGGTTGCTACCTGGTCGCCCACGAAGAGCTGACGATCGGCAAGAACAGCATCTTTGGCCAGCGCGTCTCGATCCACGACCAGGACCACAACACCGGCCCGGCCGACGTGGCGCCGAGCAAGCGTGGCTACTCGAGCAGCCCCGTGCACATCGGTGACAACGTCTGGGTCGGCGCCGGCGCGACGATCCTGCGCGGCGTGACGATCGGCGACGGCGCGGTCGTCGCCGCGGGCAGCGTCGTGACCAACGATGTTCCGGCGGGTTCTTTGGTCGGCGGAGTGCCGGCGAAGGTGATCAAGCCCGTTGCTGCTGAGGTCGCGGACAACGTCACCCCGATGCCCCAGCGCCCGGCGGCGGCGGCGAAGCGGCCTGGGCCGTTGAAGCGGTTGGCTATCGCTGTCTTTAAGTAGGTCGGCGCCTGGGGGCCTGTCGCGCGCCCGGCATCGTCGACACGGGGATCCGCACGCCTAAGCGGCAAACCTTCCAACATCTGGCCCGCCAAGGCCAGGCCTTGGAAAGAATGGCGCTTGTCTATGCGGGACGAGCTCCATGGCACGGGCGCGGCGGTGGTGGCGCCTGCGGGCAGCCGCCCCATCCGCATACATAAGCGGCAAACCTTCCAACATCTGGCCCGCCAAGGCCAGGCCTTGGAAAGAACACCGCTTGTCTATGCGGGGGCGGTCACATGGCGCAGCAGCAGCAGCAGCGCCGGCAACGGCAACGGCAGCGGCAGCGACAGCGACAGCGACAGCGGGGAAAGCCGCCCCAAGGAACGCTCCTTGGGGCGCTTTCAGGCTTCCCTACGCGTCAGAGTCAGATTCAGACGAGGAGGAAGAGGAAGAACCCGACCCACCATCATCCGACGGCCCATCATCCTTCGACGCAGACGAGCCCGCGTCATCCTCCGCCGCCTTGGCGGTCTCGGCCTCGGCGCCGACGGCGACCGGGGTCTTCTTGCGGGCGCGGGTCTTCTTCGGCTTGACCAGCTTGACGTCGACTTCCAGCCCGTCGTTCGGGCCGCCCTTGATCTCTTCGGCCAGGCGGTCGACGACGACCGTCGTGCCGGGCTCGATCTTCTCGGCGAGCACCTTGTCGGCGACCGGGTCCTCCACGTAGCGCTGGATCGCGCGGCGCAGTGGCCTGGCTCCCATTGACGGGTCCCAGCCCTTGTCCACCAGCAGCTCTTTCATGCCGTCGGTGATCTCGAGCTGCAGCTCCATCTCCTTCATGCTGGTGCGCACGCGGGCGATCATCAGGTCGACGATCTCCTTGATCTCGTCGCGCGTCAGCTTGTGGAAGACAACGATCTCGTCGATGCGGTTGATCAGCTCGGGGCGGAACGCCTTCTTCAGCTCGCCCATGATCTTCGACTTCATGTCGTCGTAGGTGATGCCCGACTCGTCATCGCCCAGCGAGAAGCCGAACGACGCGTTCTTGGCGATCTCTGCGGCGCCGATGTTCGAGGTCATGATGATGATCGCGTGGCGGAAGTCCACCGTGCGGCCCTGGGCGTCCGTCAGGCGGCCGTCCTCGAGGATCTGCAGCAGGATGTTGAAGACATCCGGGTGCGCCTTTTCGATCTCGTCGAGCAGCAGGACGCTGTACGGCTTGCGGCGCACGGCCTCGGTCAGCTGACCGCCCTCGTCGTAGCCGACGTAGCCCGGAGGCGAGCCGACCAGACGCGAAACGGAGTGCTTCTCCATGTACTCGGACATGTCGATGCGCACCATCGTCTCGGGGTCGCCGAACAGGAAGTCGGCGAGCGTGCGTGCGAGCTCGGTCTTGCCGACGCCTGACGGGCCGAGGAAGATGAACGAACCGGTCGGGCGCGAGAGGTCCTTCAGGCCGGCGCGCGAACGGCGGATCGCCTTGGAGACGGCGACGACCGCGGCCTCCTGGCCGATGACGCGCTTGTGCATCTCCTCTTCCATGCGCAGGAGCTTCTGGGTCTCGCCCTCGGTCAGCTTGAAGAGCGGGATGCCCGTCCACATGGACACAACGTCCGCGATCTCTTCCTCGCCGATCACAGGGCGGTCACCGGTCTCGCCGGCTTCCCACTGCTCTTCGAGCTCACGCTTCTTGTTCGTGATCTTGCGCTCCTTGTCTCGCATCGAGGCGGCCTTCTCGAAGTCCTGGTTCTCGATCGCGTTCTCCTTGTCGCGGCGCACCTGCTCGATCTCTTCTTCGAGCTCGCGGTACACCGGCGGCGCGGTCATGCTCTTGATCCGCATGCGGGACGCGGCCTCGTCGATCAGGTCGATCGCCTTGTCCGGCAGGAAGCGGTCGCTGATGTAGCGGTCCGAGAGGTCCGCGGCAGCGTGCAGCGCTTCGTCGCTGATCGTCACCTTGTGGTGAACCTCGTAGCGGTCGCGCAGACCTTGGAGGATCTGAACCGTCTCGTCGATTGACGGCGGCTCGACGACGATCTTCTGGAAGCGGCGCTCCAGCGCGCTGTCGCGCTCGAGGTACTTGCGGTACTCGTCGAGCGTCGTCGCGCCGATCGTCTGCAGCTCGCCGCGTGAAAGCGCCGGCTTGAGGATATTCGCCGCGTCTACGGCACCCTCGGCGGCGCCCGCGCCAACGAGCGTATGGAGCTCGTCGATAAAGAGGATCGCCTT
>JAEZDB010000324.1 GCA_023429855.1 Actinomycetes bacterium | reverse complement strand
CCCGGGCGCGACTCCTCGACGACCTGCCCGACGACCTCGTCCTCCAGATCGAGGCGAGCGGCGCCGGACCGATCCCTTGGCCGCCGGGGCGCAACGACGCCTGCTGGTGCGGCTCGGGCCGCAAGTACAAGAAGTGCTGCGGCTGAGCGCCTGCCGCTAACGCGCGCCGGTCGGCGCGTGGCACGCCAGTCAGCAGCGTGCGCTCACGACTAGGCGAGCACGTCGACGCGATGGCGGATCGACTCCGCCAGGTCGGCGAGCACGTCGACGTTGCGCGCGGTGTCGATCGTGCCGGCGGCGTTCTTGACGATGCCGTCGATGCGATCGGGCGGCGTGAGCGCCTCCCGCGACGCCGTCAGCGCTGCGGCCAACCGCTCGAGCGGCCCCGCCGCCGACGCCTCAACGCGGCGCCGTGCCTGGAGCCCGTACTCGTGCACCGAGGCGAGCTCGACGCGGCTGGCGCGGTTGATGGCCGGAGTCCCCATGCTCCCCCATCGACCAACGCCACCCAATTTCGAGTGCATCACCGAAAACTGGACCGTCATACGAGGCTCATACGGGCAGACCTGCCGCCGGACATTGCGGCAAGGTCGACACGCGTACTCGCCAAAAGTGGCGAGTACGGCGACCGATGGCGCCGCTACTCGTCACAATTGACGATTGACGCGATCCACGCCTCGGCCTACAATTCGTCATTGCTGGCGACTTAAACCCTATTCTTCATGGGACTCGCCAGTTCTGACGAATGGAACGCAACCACTCACTCTCTGACCAGGCGGCGCTCCGAGACCTCGGGGCCCGCGCCGAGCGCGCCCGCGTGGCGCGCGACCTGTCGCAGCAGGAGGTCGCCGAGCGGGCGGGCGTCGGCAAGCGGACCGTTGAACGCTTCGAAGCCGGCGAGTCGACCACCACGCTGAACCTCGTCAGGATGCTGCGCGCGCTCGATCTGCTCGACCGGCTGGTCGACGTGGCCCCTGCACCAGCCCCGAGCCCCCTCGTCCAGCTGCAGCGGGCCCGGCGCGAACGGCAACGCGCGTCGTCACGCAGCCGGCGAGCCGCCAACAGAGACACGACCGACGCGCCTCCCGCCGCGGGCGCCAGCAACCGGCCGTTCCGCTGGGGCGACGAAGAGGCTTCGACATGACGGTGGCCGAGGTTCGGTTGTGGGGGACCACGATCGGGGCTGTGGCGCAAGACGGCGCCGGCGACGTGGCCGCCTTTGAGTACGAGCCGGGCTTTGCCAACCACGGCGTCGAGGTCTCGCCGATCACCATGCCCCTCGCGCGGGAGGTCTACCGCTTTCCGCAGCTTGGGCGCGAGGCCTTTCAAGGGCTTCCCGGCCTCCTTGCCGACGCCTTGCCAGACCGCTACGGCAGCGCCCTGATCGACGCGTGGCTCGCCGCGCAGGGGCGCGAGCCAGGCACCTTCAGCGCGGTCGAGCGGCTGTGTTACGCCGGCCAGCGGGCCATGGGCGCGCTGGAGTTTCGTCCGACGACCGGTCCCGTCGACAGCGAAGCCCGACCCGTCGACCTCGGCGCGCTGGTCGAGCTGGCTTCGGAGGTCCTGACGGATCGCGAGCAGCTCGTGACTGCCCTGCGTGAGGACCGCGAGGACGAGGCGCTGCGCGACATCTTGCGCGTCGGCACCTCGGCTGGCGGCGCCCGGCCAAAGGCGGTGATCGCTTGGAACCGCGCGACCGGTGAGGTCCGCTCGGGGCAGGTCGCAGCACCGGCGGGCTTCGAGCACTGGCTGCTCAAGTTCGACGGCGTCGCCGGCAGCGGCGACCGCGGTCTGCGCGATCCGCAGGGGTTTGGAGCGATCGAGCTGGCGTACGCGCGGATGGCCGCGGCTGCCGGCATTCAGATGAGCGAGTGCCGCCTCCTTGAGGAGCACGGCCGCCGGCACTTCATGACGCGCCGCTTCGACCGCACGGCGACCGGCGACAAGGTCCACATGCAGAGCCTTGGCGCGCTGGCCCACCTCGACTACAACCAGCCGGCTGCGCACGCCTACGAGCAGGCGTTCCTGGTGATGCGCCAGCTCGGCTTGCCCGCGACGGCCGGCGAGGAGCAGTTCCGCCGGATGACCTTCAACGTGGTCGCGCGCAACCAAGACGACCACGTGAAGAACATCGCGTTCCTCATGGATCGCGACGGCCGCTGGGCCCTCTCGCCAGCGTTCGACGTGACCTACGCGTTCGACCCGGGCAACCGCTGGATGCGGCAGCACCAGATGTCGATCAACGGCAAGCGCGACGACTTCACCGTCGACGATCTCCGCGCCGCCGGCCGCAGCGCCAGCCTCAAGCGCGGCCGCGCCGTCGCGATCCTGCGCGAGGTGACCGACGCCGTGCGCGACTGGCCGCGCTTCGCCGCCGACGCCGGCGTCGCAGGGGCGCAGGCCGACCGGATCGCGCGGACGCACAGGCTCGATCTCGCCAACTGACGCCGCAGGAGGTTCAGTCCCGGCCCGAGTCGACGCCTCGACGCAGCCCGGGGCCCGCGTCGCCGGTCAGGCGCCGAGGTCGACGACCTCCAGATCGGGCCGGCGCGCCCGCAGCGCCTCGGCCACGACGCGCCGATGGCAGGTCGCCGGGTCGGCTTCGAGGCACATCAGCGCCGTCGGCGGGTCGGTGTCGAGCGCGGCCGCCAGCTCGTCAAGCTCCTCCGACGCCGTCGCCTCCACGTACGCGGCAAACGACTTGCGTCCCTCTGCCGTCCGCCCGGCGTGGAAGTGCACGCGGATCTCGGGCGGCGTCCCCAGCGAGCGCCGGTGCTCGTAGGTGATGCCGTGCGCGAACAGGAACTCCCCGAGCTTCGTCTTCGACATCCCCGCCCGCCGCGACTGCGGCCGAAAGCGCACGTCGATCAGACGCCGCACCCCCGCCGCCTGCAGCTCCGCAACCAGCATCGCCGGCGGCAGGTCCTCGTAGCCGATCGTGAAGAGCGTGGGCATGCGAGGAAGGCTAGGCGCGGTAGCGGCCAGGGAGTGACCGCTTGTTGGGCAGGCGGCGCCTTGCGACCTCAGAGCGCAAGCGGGTCGACCCAGCGCAGACCGTCGTAACGCGCAAAGCCGCGATCTGTGGAGTGCAGCGTCGCTCCGTGCTCCACCGCGATCGCTGCGAGGTGTGCGTCTGGAACGGCGTTCGCGCCGACCCCGAGCTGCGCCAGGAAGTCACGCAGGAGCTGCGCGTGGCGGCGACCGGGCGAGATCGCAAGGACACTCGGCACGGCGTACCAGCCGTCAACGACGTCGAGCGCCGCGAGGACGTCGTATGGCGCGGCGACCGCGCGCGGGTTGGTGACCACGCGGAGAAAGCCCGACGCGACAACCCACGGCAGCCCCACGGGGTGCCCGTCGTTGAGCGTGGTCTCCCACCATTCGCGTGCAACCGCATGGTGCGGCGACGAGGAGTCCGCCGCGTAGATCAGGACGTTGACGTCGGGGACGATCACGCGCCGATGTCGCGTTCGTCGTCGAGTTCGCTGAGCACGTGGCGGATCCGGTCGACGTCGACGCCAGGCCGCACGCCCAGCTCCCTCACGGGCATCTGGTATTGCGTGCTCGAGCTGTCTCCGGTCCCAAGACCACGACGCAGTGTCTGATTGACCGCCTCTTTGAACGACCAGCCGCGCTCGCGCTGGAGCTCTTGCAGACGCGCCGCAACGTCGGAGTCGAGGGTGAGCGTCGTACGCATGAGCACGACGTTAGCACCGTGATGCCTTTTCCTGGACATCATGATGTCTGTGCGCGTTCACTCCCCGTCCGGGGCCGCCAACAGGCTTCCCAGAACGCCAGCTCATGACGGCTCGCGCCGAGGAACGCCTGCGTCATCCGCGCGCGGCCCGCCTCGCGCGCGTCCGCGCCAAGCTCCGCCGTGAGTCGACGACACCAGTCAGCCAGCTCGCCGAACTCGTCTGACGCGTACGTCTCCACCCACGCGCGGTACGGGCCAGGGTCGGCCGCACCGGCCGCCGCCGCGTCGTCGAGCCGCTCGCCGATCTCCGCGTAGCTCCACATACACGGCAGCAGCACCGCCACGAGCTCAGCGAAGTCGCCCAGCGCCGCGGTGCGCAGCAAGAAGTCGACGTAGGCGGCCGTCGCCGGCGACGGCACCGTCGCGGCGAGCGTCTCCTCGTCGACGCCCCACCCCGCTGCCAGCGACCGGTGCAGGTCCATCTCCGTCACCAGGATCGCCTGCGTCAGCTCGGCGAACTTGCGCATCGTCGGCAGGTCCGGCGCCTTCGCGGCCCCCAGCGCCAGCAGCCGCCCGTAGTCGATCAGGAACACGTAGTCCTGGGCGATGTACTCCCGAAACCGCTCAGCCGGCAGCGTGCCGTCGCCCAGTCCCCGCACGAACGGGTGGTTGTGCTGCGCCTCCCAGAGATCGTCGGCGGCAGCGCGAAGGTCGGCGTCGAAGGGCATCGGTGGAGGGTACGGGCAGGGCGCTTCCACCTGCCTGTCCCAGCGCGCAGTTACGAGCCGAAATCGTTGCGAAGTCTGCACAAACTCCGCACACGCGCGCGTTTTCGCTCGCCACGCTCTACCCATGCTTGAAAGCACCGACCCTGCCGTCCCCGTCGACGATCCCTCGCTCGAGGCGCCGACCGCTCGCCCGCGGCGCAAGAGCCGCAAGAGGAAGACCAAGGGCGAGGTGAGGCTGCGCGGCGTCGAGCATCTGTTCGACGAGCCCGCCGACTGGACCCCGCTGCTTGAGCTGGTTGGCGTCGGACTGGCCCAGGCGTTTATGGACATGGGTCGCAAACGCCTCGAGGACGGGACCATCCTCCATCTCTACAAGCACCGCCACACCAGGGCTTACATCCATCTCACCGCCGACGGACGCGCCTTCTACTACGACTGGGACGGGCAGTCGCTGGACGACGGACCGCACGACTTTGTCGAGACCACGCGATTCCGCGTCGTCGCGGGTGCCTTTCGCGACTTCCGAGACCTCTGGGGCTACGACGAGGGCCGCGACCAGCCGCTCATCGACCGGGCACTCGACGTCGCGTCGCAGGGCTTGCGGCTCCCTGTCGATCCGCGCTACGCCGCAGCGTACGCGCGTGCGACAGCGCTCTGGCGCGAGGTCGAGCAGCTCGCGGAAGAGATCGGCGAAGAGGAGCGGGAGGAGGCGCGCGAGGAGGCGCGCCAGCGGGCGAGGGCACCGTTCGACGACGACGGCGACTGCTTCTAGCGGCAGCGCGGCGTTGTAGGCCGCGGGCGGTCTTACGACGCTTCTTCGAGCCTCGCCAACACGGCTGCGAGCGACGCGTCAAGCGACTCGTGCTCCCAGAGGCGCACGACCAGCCACCCGGCGTCGGCGAGCGCAGCGGTCTGCTCAATGTCGCGGCGCCGGTTGACCTCGAGCTTCGCGCTCCAATAGTCGCTGTTGCGTCGCGGCGAGCTGCCGTGCTCCGGGCACCCGTGCCAGAAGCAGCCATCGATAAACACCGCGACGCGACGGCGCGTAAAGACGATGTCGGGACGAATGGGACGGCGGCCCGGCACGCGGATCGGCAGGTCGACGCGATACCGCAGGCCAGCGGCGTGGAGCGCCGACCGGAGGCGACGCTCCGGCAGCGAATCGACGCGCTTGTTGCCGACCATCGACGTCCGCGTCCCGGCATTCGATGCGGCGGGCGGCTTGCGAAGGCGGCCGCGCAGCACCTCAAGCGACTCGTCCTCGACGCCCACGATGCGGATTGTGCACCCATACGCCGGCACCCGTTCCGCCGGAGCCCCTGCGAACATCTGTTCGGCATGAGGCTCCCGCTCCCCCTCTCGGTCGACCAACCTGGTTTCCGGCGCGGCGTTCCGTCGGCCCGAGGCGTCAAGATCCGCGAGGTGCGCAAGCCGAGCGTGGTCTCTCTGTACTCGGGCGCGGGCGGCCTGGACCTCGGCTTCATCGCGGCCGGGTTCGACGTCGCCTGGGCCAACGACATCGATCCGTGGGCCGTTCGGACGTACGAGCACAACATCGGCGACCACATCACGCTGGGCGACGTGCTCGACGTCGGCCTGCCCGACGTGCAGCCCGACGTACTGACCGGCGGCCCGCCCTGCCAGGGGTTTTCGGTGATCGGCAAGATGCGCGACGACGACCCGCGCTCCCAGCACGTCTTCCGCTTCATGGACGCCGTCGAGGCGCTTGAGCCGCGGGCGTTCGTCATGGAGAACGTGAAGGCGCTGTACTCCAACCCGCGCTGGGCGCCGCTGCGCGACCGCCTGCGCGAGCGCGCGGAGGAGCTTGGCTTCGACGCGCGGATGATCCTGCTCGACGCGTCGCAGTTCGGCGTGCCGCAGGCGCGCGAGCGGATGTTCTTCGTCGGCTTCCGCGACGCCGCCGCCTTCGAGTCGCTGGAGCCCACCACGCCGACCCCGGTCACCGTCCGCGAGGCGCTCGCGACGCTGCCCGCGTTCGGCGAGCCCGGCAACGCCACGCGCACCGGCGCGCGCGTCGTGCCCTCCCGCGAGCCGATCATGCGGCCGACGGCCCACACCGGCTCGCTGCTCTTCAACGGCTCCGGCCGCCCGCTTCACCTCGACCGGCCGGCGAAGACGCTTCCGGCCTCCATGGGCGGCAACGCGACGCCGATCCTCGACCAGGAGGAGCTCGATCGCGGATCACCGGCGTGGGTGGTCGAGTACCACCAGCACCTCCTCAACGGCGGTAAGCCCCTCGCCGAGGCGCCCGAGCGGTTGCGACGGATCACCGTCGAAGAAGCGGCTGCGCTGCAGTCGTTCCCCAAGGGCCACCGCTTTCTCGGGCCGCGCGTGGCGCAGTACCGGCAGATCGGGAACGCCGTGCCGCCGAAGCTCGCCGAGGCGGTCGCCCACGCGGTGCGCGACGCGCTGGCGGC
>JAEZDB010000243.1 GCA_023429855.1 Actinomycetes bacterium | reverse complement strand
GTGCCGGTTCGCGCGCTGGCGTGCGGCGCGCCCACGCGGCGCTGCTCGCAGCGGCGGGCGCGCGGTGAGACACGGCTAGCGCGTTCGCGCTTGTGTGGTGTCACGGCCGGCGTAGCTGACCCGTCGGTGATGCAGATCGGCCGCCAAGGGCCGGACCCGCACGACCGTAGAGATCAGCGCAGCACGATGAAGATCGTCGTCATCGGAGGCACCGGTCTCGTCGGCAGCCCAAACTGTGCTGCCGATGCTGCGTACCGACCCCGGGCGCTCGGATGTGGGGTCCAGGGACTGGTCGTCGGTGGAGACGCGCGCGTAGCCGATCAGGTGGTCCGCGCCGCAAGTGTCCGAAACCCGTTGACGGCGCAGTTTCGGGCCGATGAGTTTCGGGCAGGAGCTTCGGACGCGCCTTCTGCGCGGTTCTCGGCGATGCGGCCGCGGTGTCCGTAAACGGTCACTTTCGGGCTTCGGCTGACGCTTGTGATCGAGTGATAGGCGGGCTAGGCCCGCGGTTAATCGAAGGCTTGCGCGAGCTGCAGGAGGCCGGTTGCGAACAGCAGGGCGCCGAGGACTCCGTAGCCGGCTGGGGGCAGGACGGCTGCGTCCGGATCCGCCCGGAAGGGAAGCGATTTCCGCTTCGCCACGGTGAATGCTCCTATGGCGATCAGCGCAAGGCCGAGGACGAGGTGCGGGCTCGACATCGGTGAAGTATCGGGTTGTCTGGTTCGGCAGGCCCTACGCGGCTAGCGCCCGCAACCGTTTCAGCGCTTCGATGAGTGGTGTCGGAATCTGATCGGGTGCAGCGGCCTTGATCTTCTCGGCCACTTGATGCGGCTTGTTTTTCGCGTTCCGTCCGACGCCGAGCATTTCCTCGAGCGTGGGGGAGCACACGAATCGGTCCGACGCGGGAAGCTCGGCCTCAATCTTGGCGGACTCCGCTACGGCCTGGCGATTCTCGGTTTCGATCTTCTGCCGCCGTTCCGGGGTCTCGTCGTCAGGGATCGGTCGCACGTCGTCGCCGTAGAGGGCGCAAACCGGTATCCCGAGGGCGCGGCAGAGCGCCGCGTGAAACGGAATGCTGGACTTGCCTCCGCAGTCGATGATCGAGAGGTTCTGGCGGTCGAGATCTAGCTTGGGGTTACGGCTCGCGACGCCATGGGCCGCGATCTTGTCGCCCGGGCCTTCTACGAGCAGGACGGCCGACGCGAACAGCGCTTCGGAGCGGTCGTTGTCCCACTCTGTGAGCAGCTTGATCTGTTCCCTGGCGCCTTTGAGCCTTTCGGCCTCATCCGCTGCGACTTGGGAGACCGTCGTGCTTTGGCCTGGGCGTCGCCGTAGTAGCCGCAAAGTCTCAAAGCGCGTGGCGTCGGCGAACACGGGGGAGTGTGTGGAGTAGATGACCTGGGTTGCGCCTGCGTCGACGAGGTCGGTGTGAACCAGATGACCGCTATCGCCGAGGACAACCGCGGCGATAGCGACGCTGCTCTCGCCTACAAGAACGACATGTTGCACATCATGGACCCGTTCTTGTCTTTCTACCTAGACCACGGCACTTGGAGCGTCGCCAAAGACCTGCCGCAAAACGCGAGCCCGCAGGATGAGCTACCGCTCCCCGCCGATGACGCCGATGCAGATGTCGACTGAAGCCGGAGGCATCGTCGCCGTGCGCGTGCGGGCCCGGGTGCGTCGGGGCCCTGGGGTCGCGTGCAGAGGCCAGCTTCTCTGCTCCAACCTGACATAACCGTTCATATCGAACATATCGCGATATATCGGCAAGTCGCGCCCGCGGCTCCTCAGTGGCTCGACACGGCTCGCGCCGTCTGAAGCGCATCAGTCCAATGGGTGGCCCCCATCGTTGATCCAGTCCACGATTGATTGCAGCGGGGCACGGAGACCTTCTGCGCCCTCGCCACCGATTCGACCCACATCGAGGCGGGCCACCGCGTCGGGCCACGCATGATGCGTGGCCCGCAGCTTCAGTACGTCACTGCTTTCGGCGCTCACCGACAGCTGGACTCCGTCTGATTCGGAAACCATGACGCGTTGGTCGAGCGCGGCGGACCAGAGCGCTTCGACTGCTCGGGCGGGGCCGAGGTGGTGGTTAGCCAGGCGAAAGCCCTCAAGTGGCTCATCACCCTCTGCGAGCGCCTCGCGAAACAGCGGTTCGATCGTCGCAAGTCCGAAGTCGGGAAACGGCTCACCGGCGAAGGTCGCGGCGTCGTCGCCCTTGTCCCCCCACTGAGCCGCGTCCGCAAGTGAGCTGATCAGTTCCGGGTCCTGAAACCAGTCGGGCTCGCGCTTTTCCCGTTGCTCATGCCACTTCTTAAGGGTCTTCGCATCCTTGATCTTTCCGAGGAAGCTCCAGAACTCGGCTTCGGACTTCTTGTACTTGCCGCCAAACCTGCCATTGGCGATCGGATCAAGTAGCGCGATGGCGGTGGGCTCGAATAGGTCGAGATCGTCGGCATTCACGCAAACGGTCCGTACCAACCTCTTCGACAGGTCGTACGGGTAGACATTCCCGGAGATCCGCTCGTCGTTCGTTTGGAGATTCACGCTGACGTCGTCGATCGTCTCGAGCTTTCTGCGGTGCGCCTCCCAGCGGGCATCAATGTCCCCGGCCTGGCCTACGTACCAGGGAACCTCGTGCCCGATGAAGCTCTGGTCGTCGAAGTAGGCCGCGTCGTCGGATCGCGGCTGAAAGGAGATCACGTAAAGACCTGGACCGTTCGGGAGCGTCCCGGTGATCAGTGCCTCACCGACAGGAATCGGTTCAGCCATCAAGAGCCCCTTGAGCACCTCGGCGAAGTACCGCTTCTTGTCGGCGGGGGGAACGGTGAGGGGTTTGCTCATGCACCGAACGTAGCTTCAGTCCCCATCGGCGTTGTGGCGGTTCGCTGCGGCTTGATTCGGGAAGTCGGCCCGGTGCACCCGCCGGACCTCGCAGGCTCGGCCGCAACGGGCCGGGCCCCTTCGGGGTGCCGAGCGCGGAGGCCCTCGCTGCGCCCGACTCCGCGCTGCTCGTCGGCCGCCGCCTTGGGTCGCGTCATGCCGACCACCCCGCCAACGAGTACCGCGATGAACCGCCACGAGCAGGTTGCCGAGATCTGGGCCGCCCACCACGAGCAGGCGCCCCCCGACAAGCTCGGCCACGTCGGCCCGGCCGCGGCGTAGCTCCGTAGTTCTCCGCACCGCTTACGGGCAGGCGTCCGCAGAGGTCGCGACATAACCACGGGTTATGTCCCCCGGAGGGCGTTTGGGGCTACGCAAGCCGCCGCCGACCGGCGATAGTCGATGGAGACCTCTGTCGCCTTCTACTTCTGAGGACCCCGTTCGATGGACACCCTCGATCTGGCCCGCTGGCAGTTCGCTGCCACCACGATCTACCACTTCATGTTCGTCCCGCTGACGATCGGCCTGTCGGCCCTCGTCGCGGTGATGCAGACCGCCTGGGTCAGGACCGACAACCCGACGTACCTGCGGATGACCCGCTTCTGGGGCAAGCTGCTGCTCGTCAACTTCGCGATCGGCGTCGTCACCGGCATCGTGCAGGAATTCCAGTTCGGCATGGCCTGGAGCGACTACTCGCGGTTCGTCGGCGACGTGTTCGGGGCGCCGCTTGCGATCGAGGGCCTCGTCGCGTTCTTCCTCGAATCGACGTTCCTCGGGCTGTGGATGTTCGGCTGGAACCACCTGCCGAAGAAGCTCCACCTCGCGACGATCTGGTGCGTGGCGATCGGCACGTCGGCGTCGGCGTACTTCATCCTCGCGGCGAACTCGTGGATGCAGCACCCGGTGGGCTACCGCATCAACGAAGAGGCTGGGCGCGCTGAGCTGACCTCGATCTACGAGGTCCTGACGAACTCCACGGCGGTCTACGCGTTCTTCCACGTGGTGATCGGCGCGCTCGCCACGGCGGCCTCGGTGCTCGTGGGCATCTCGGCCTGGCACCTCTACCGCGAGCGCAAGCTGCAGCGCGGGCCCGAGCACCACGACGTGTTCCTCAAGTCCGGCAAGCTCGGCCTCAGCGTGATGCTCGTCGCCGCGGCGATCACCACGGTCGTCGGGCACTTCAACGGCCAGCTCATGACGAAGCAGCAGCCGATGAAGATGGCGGCCGCCGAGGCGCTCTGGGAGACGGAGTCGGGCGTCGGGCTGTCGCTGCTCACCGTCGCGCCGCTGCAGAAGAACCCGGGTGAGCCCACCTTCGAGATCAAGGTGCCGTACCTCGCGTCGCTGATGGCCACCAACGATCCGAACGGCGAGATCAAGGGCATCAACGAGCTGCAGAAGGAGATGGAGGCGAAGTACGGCCCGGGCGAGTACTTCCCGTTCGTCGGTCTGACCTACTGGACGTTCCGCGCGATGATGGGCGCGGGCATCTACATGGTCGGGTTCGCGGCGCTGGGCCTGCTGCTGTGGAAGCGCAAGGCCTACGAGAAGCGCTGGTTCCAGGTCGGCGGGCTCCTCGCGATGGCGGCCGGGTTCCTGGCGCACATCTTCGGGTGGATCTTCGCCGAGATCGGGCGTCAGCCGTGGGTCGTCTACGGGCTGCAGAAGACGCAGGACGCTGTCTCGCACGTGAGTCCCGCGACGGTGGCGACCTCGCTCACCGTGTTCGTCCTGCTCTACGGCGTGCTGGCCGTTATCGAGGTGCGGCTCTTCGTGCACTACGTGAACAAGGACTTCGAACCCGATCACCCCGACTCGGGCGGTGGGCTCCAGCTCGCCATCAACTACTAGCCCGGCGAAGGAGATCACACGATGTCACTGGTCAGCTTCTGGTTCCTTCTGATCGCCGTGCTGTGGCTCGGCTACCTGATCCTCGAAGGGTTCGACTTCGGGGTCGGCACGCTGCTGCGCGTCGTCGGCCGCGACGAGGGCGAGCGCCGGCAGGTCCTGCGCACGATCGGCCCCGTGTGGGACGCCAACGAGGTGTGGCTGCTCGTCGCCGGCGGTGCGACGTTCGCGGCCTTCCCCGAGTGGTACGCCACGATGTTCTCGGGGTTCTACCTGGCGCTACTGCTGATCCTCGCCGGACTGATCGTCCGGGGGATGGCGGTCGAGTACCGCAACAAGCGCACGGAGCCGCAGTGGCGCGCCCGGTGGGACTGGGCGATCGTGATCAGCAGCGCGGCCGTGGCGCTGCTCTGGGGCGTCGCGTTCGTGAATCTCGTGTCGGGCGTGCCGCTCGACGCCGATCACGAGTTCACCGGCAACCTCCTCACGCTGCTGAACCCGCAGGCGCTGCTCGGCGGCGTCGCGACCCTCGCGCTATTCTCGCTCCACGGCGCGTACTTCCTCGCGCTGCGCACGGAGGGCGAGGTCCGCGACCGCGCCCACGCGATCTCGCAGCGGATCTGGCCGGCAGCCACCCTCGCTGGCGCCGTCACGCTGGTGTGGATCGTCGTCGCCGACGACACCCGCTCGTGGCTTGCCGTCGTCGGAACGGCGGTCGCGGCCGTCGCGCTGCTCGTGCAGCCGCTGCTGTGGAAGGCCCGCCGCGAAGGCGTGCTGTTCAGCCTCACCGGCCTCACGATCCTGGGGATCGTCGTCACGATCTTCGCGTCGCTCTGGCCCGACGTGATGCCGTCGACGGGCCCCGAAGGGTCGACGCTGACGGCGGTCGAAGCCGCCTCGACGCACTACACGCTGAAGGTCATGACCTGGGTTGCCGTGGTCATGACGCCGATCGTGCTGGTCTACCAGGCGTGGACCTACTGGGTGTTCCGCCAGCGGGTAGCCCCGACGGAGCGCGGCGAAAAGCTCGGCTTCGCTGGCGAGCACGGCGCCGGCCCCGAGACGGCGACCCAGGCGTAGCGCCTCGTGCCCGCGCTGTCGAAGCTGCGGCCGCCGTCGCGGCCCGTCGAACCCGGCGAGCTGCTGCTGCGGCAAGACGCCGG
>JAEZDB010000234.1 GCA_023429855.1 Actinomycetes bacterium | reverse complement strand
GCAGAAAACCGCCCGTGCGGCGCAAAAGGAGCTTTTCTAGAAGGCGGTGCTTACTGGCGCCCCGTCAGCAGCTTCGCGCGCGGCGGCAGCCTCGACCGCGCCCCAGTCGACCCCGCGCACGTTGTGCATGGGGCAATACTTGGGTCCGCACATCGAGCAGAACTCGGCCTGCTTGAAGTGGTCGTTCGGCAGCGTCTCGTCGTGCATGGCCTGGGCCGTCTCCGGGTCGAGCGAGCGGGCGAACTGCTCGCGCCAGTCGAACGCAAAGCGCGCCTCCGAGAGCGCCCGGTCCTGGGCGTGCGCCGCCGCGTTGCCGCGCGCGAGGTCGGCCGCGTGCGCGGCGATCCGGTAGGCGATGAGCCCCTGCTTCACGTCGGCGGCGTCGGGCAGCCCGAGGTGCTCTTTCGGCGTCACGTAACAGAGCATCGACGTGCCGTGCCAGCCGACGATCGCGGCGCCGATCGCGCTCGTGATGTGGTCGTAGCCCGGGGCGATGTCGGTCACCAGCGGCCCGAGCGTGTAGAACGGCGCCTCGTCGCACAGCTCCTGCTGGAGGCGCACGTTCTCCTCGAGCTGATCGAGCGGGATATGCCCCGGGCCTTCGACCATGGCCTGCACGCCGGCGGCGCGGCAACGGCGCGTCAGCTCGCCGAGCGTGCGCAGCTCTGCCAGCTGGGCGCGGTCGGTGGCGTCGGCGATCGAGCCCGGCCGCAGGCCGTCGCCGAGCGAGATCGTCACGTCGTGCTCGCGGCAGAGCTCGAGCACCTCGTCGAACCGCGTATAGAGCGGGTTCTCGCGGGCGTGGTCGATCATCCACTTCGCGAGCACGCCGCCACCACGCGAGACGATGCCGGTCACGCGGTCGCGCACGAGCGGCAGGTGCCGCAGCCGCACCCCGGCGTGGATGGTCATGTAGTCGACGCCCTCGCGCGCCTGCTGCTCGATCACCTCCAGCAGCACGTCGCCCGTGAGGTCTTCGATCGCCTTGACGCGCTCGAGCGCCTGGTAGATCGGCACCGTCCCGATCGGCACCGTCGACGCCGCGATAATCGCCGCGCGGGTCTCGGTGATGCGCTTGCCCGTCGAGAGGTCCATCACCGTGTCGGCGCCCCAGCGCACCGACTCAGCGAGCTTGGCGACCTCCTCGGCGACGTCGCTCGTGGTCGGCGACGACCCGATGTTGGCGTTGATCTTGACCCGCGACTTCAGGCCGATCGCCATCGGATCGAGCGCCGCGTGGGCGGGGTTCGCCGGGATCACCATTCTCCCGCGCGCCACCTCGTACCGCACCTGCTCGGGCGAGCAGCCCTCGCGCTCGGCGACCCGCAGCACCTCGGGGGTGATCTCGCCGGCTTGCGCGAGCTGGTGCTGCGTCCCAGCTCCGCTCGGCGTACGGCCATGCATGTTGGCCGCGGGCCCGTGGAGGTCGGGCGACGCCGACGGACGGCGGGCCCGCGCGGCGTCGGTCGTACGGGGGTCGGAGCCCGCGGGGGCGGGGGAGAGCGGCAGCTCGTGCATAGGTGCTCCCTTCGCTGGTGCTAGCCAGATCAGGTTCAGCGGGTCGACGGCGTCCGTGCGTCCTCTCAGCCCTCCATGGGCTCCCCGGCATGGGTTGTTGCGCGGCCGATGGTTCCACGCCCCGCGGCGGCGTCCCCGGACGCGCCCGGTCGGCGCGCCCGGCCTACTTCACGAAGTTGATCGTGAGCGGGTAGTTGTAGGGCACCGGGTCGCCGTTGCCGGCCTTGACGCTCGCCAAGATCGTGATGACGAGCCACGCGATGGCGCCGCAGATCACCACGGGGATCAGCAGCACGCCGACGACGATTAGCAGCAGCAGGAACGTCGTGATGCCGAGGATGACGCCCCAGAGCATCCACGAGAGGTGGAAGTTCAGCGCAGCGACGGCATGCTGACGCACCAGGGGGCTCTCGCCGCCCTTGATCAGGAAGACCAGCAGCGGTCCGACGAACGCGAGCATCGCAAACGCGGCCGGGAGGGCCGAGAGATGCGCGGCGAGGATCCAGTTGCGCTCGTCGACGGCGTTCATCGGCGCCGATGCGGGCGGAAGGTAGCCGGGTTGCGTGGCGGGACGCTGGTGTTCGGTCCACTGGGTGCCGTCCCACCAGCGGTGCGCGCCGGGGTTCTGCGGGTCGGGGTACCACGCCGGGGGCGGGGTGCCGCCTGCAGGGCTGGGCCCACCTGCGGGGCTGGGCTCGTCAGGCTTGTTGAAGTCGACCACGCCGCAAGACTAAACCGCCTGCCCTGCGAGGATCCAGGCATGACCGACGACGAGCTCGTGGCGGCGCTCCGCACCCTGAAGCCGACCGGGCAGCTCCCCGGCACCGCGCTGTTCTTGGCCGACGTGTTGGAGCAGGCCGGCATCGATCTGGACCACCTCGCGCGCTGGGCCGCGGCGCACGGCGGCGGCGCCGTCGAGGCCGGCCAGCTCAAGCTGCGCAAGGGGCAGCGACCCGAGCAGGGGCGCCTCGGCCGCCCGCAGGCGTTCTACGCCGTCCCGCTCGAGCTGCTGGACTGACCACGCGCCGGGATCGCGTTTGAAGTGGCGGGGGTGGGCCAGTTCAAACGCGATCGCGCGCGGTGCGCCGCTCGGCTACCGCGCGCGGTGCGCCCGGCCGAGCGGCGGGATGTGCCGGACGAGCACGAAATCGAACACGAGCAGCGCGAGGATCGAGAGCCCGAGCAGCGGGAAGAGCAGCCCGAGGCCGAGCGTGATCACGACGACGCCCGCGCCGAGCTTGCGGCTCGGCGGGCGCCGGGGCGACCCGATCCCCTTCGGCTTGCGCTTGCGCCACATCACGATCGCCGTCGCGCACGACAGCAGCAGGGCGAGCGTGCCGAACAGCGCAAACAGCTGGCTCCAGAGCCCCCACTGGCGTCCCTCGTGAAGGGCGATCCCGAAGTCCGTCGCCTTGCCGACCACGCCGAAGTCTTCGAAGCGGTGGTCGCGGATCGGCAGCGCCGTGTACTGGTCGAGGTAGGTGAGGCGCTCTTGGCCGGCGCGCGCGTTGGGGGCGACGTCGGCGTCGGGGAACCGCGAGACGGTGTAGCTGGCGTCCTCGTCCTCCGGGTAGGCGATCGTGAACCCGGCAGGGTAGCCGAGCTGCTCGGCGCGCCCGACGATTGCGTCGATCGGGGCGCCCTTTGCCGGGTCCCACACGATCGTCGTGGCATGCGTGTGGCCGGTATGGCCGTCGTCGCCCCCGCGGACTTCGATGTCGGGGCGGTCCCCGCTCAGCTGCGACGCCGCCGACGCGCCGGTCTGGTCGGCGTGCCCGCTGTGGCCGGTGTGGCCTGGTCGGCCGCCCGTCTCCGGGATCGCGCCCGGGCTGCCGCTGCCGCCCGAGGGCGCCGTTGCGGAGGT